>DPCK01000050.1 GCA_003516285.1 Lutibacter sp.
CCGTTAACCACAAAAATTGTTGAGTCCTTAAAATCTATGATGGTATAAAGAATTTTTGACTGCCGATAAATAAATACCTGCGCTTCTTGGGTGGAATCTTTTTTAGCCAAAATAGTGTAAGGTATTCCTGCTTTAAGACTTCTAATGTTAAAAGAATCTCTTATTTTGGTGACAATTTCGTNNTTTAATCTGTAACCAAATTCATAAACAATTTTTTCAGGTATTATTATAGGTTTTTCAGTTTTTTCATTTTTACAGGCAATACTTAGAACAACGAATAAAAGGGCAAATAATTTTTTCAAAGGATGTTAATTTTACAATTAAATTTGATTCAACAAATGAATTGCGAAAATACAATTTAATTTTAAAAAATTATGTTAAAAGGATGCGCTAAACCTTTATATTGGTCTAAATCTGCTCGTAGAGAGCCCACTGCAAGCGAAGCTTTAATGAGAAGCGGAATTTTGTTTTCATCATCGCTAATCCAAATAGTCAAACTTTCCTGTTCTTTAAAAACACGGCCAGCCTGTACCATTGGTTTAAATTTTAACGCTTTAACTTTGCCGAATTTGGTTTTCACCACCTCTTTTCCTAAAAAATGTAGTTTGAAATTGGTGGTTTCCTGATCTAAAAACATTTTTAATTCAATTTTATCGCCAGCTTTTAAATTGGTTAAATTTTGATTTCTTAAATAATATAATGAAGAAAGCAGGTCTTGTATATCATCACCAATAGGATGCTTATTTACGGTTTTGTGTTTGTGATTTTTTACTGTGGCTTCATTCTTTTCGTGATTGAATAAAATTTCTTCGTCTTTTGTATATCCGCCTTCATCAATTTTTCTGATAAATCGGTATGGCAACATAGATTCTTTGTACATAAAAGTTTGATAATCGTCTGTCACATTAAAAAACAAACTCACAATTCCTGTAGATTTTCCTTTTCCAAGAATATGAAACGCTTCTTTTTGGTTGTGTGTGGTTTCTCTTACTTCCATTGTTGAAAAACCCGCATTCAAAAAATTGCTGTAGCTCATTTTAAACTTTAGCCATTCCCCTTTTTGAAAAGCAAAAACTTGGGGTGAATCTTTTGTTTTTGAAACAGATTCAAATGATTTTCCATTCGTTTTTTGAACGGATTGCCCAATGGAAGAAAATGAAATTAATAAAATAAAAATAGGTATAATGTTTTTCATCTATATGTTTTATATCGAATTGTTTTTCTAAAAATACAATTATCGAGCCAAAAATAATAAAAGCTTAACACTTATGCCGTTAAGCTTTTATTAATAATTTTATAATTATAAAGTACCCCTTCGTTCTTGTTCGGCTTCAATCGACTCAAACAATGCCTTAAAATTTCCTTTTCCGAAGGATTGCGCCCCTTTTCTCTGAATAATTTCAAAAAATAAAGTTGGCCTGTCGGTTACTGGTTTTGTAAAAATTTGCAATAAATAACCTTCATCATCCCTGTCAACTAAAATTCCGAGATCTTTTAAGGCTGACAAATCTTCATCAATTTCGCCAACCCTGGCCATTACTGTGTCATAATAAGAGCCGGGAACATACAAAAATTCAACGCCTCGTTCTGTCAAAGCTTTTACGGTTTCCAAAATATTGTTAGTGGCAACAGCAACGTGCTGCACACCCGGACCATTATAAAAGTCTAAATATTCTTCAATTTGCGATTTTTTTGCGCCTTCGGCCGGTTCATTAATAGGGAATTTTACGCGGCCGTTGCCGTTGGTCATCACTTTACTCATTAACGCCGTGTATTTTGTTGAAATATCTTTGTCATCAAATGTAATTAAGTTTGCAAATCCCATAACTTCATTGTAAA
Organism: Lutibacter sp.; assembly: GCA_003516285.1. Classification (GTDB taxonomy): domain Bacteria; phylum Bacteroidota; class Bacteroidia; order Flavobacteriales; family Flavobacteriaceae; genus Lutibacter. The sequence goes on from DPCK01000050.1 coordinate 1,840, forward strand.
ATTTTGCCCAGATATTCATTTCGTTCCAGCCTACATTGCCTACCATATGGTCTATATAACGCAAACCAACATCAGTCGGATTATGATTAGAATTCCATTTTACAAATTTCGGCATAAACAAACCATTGTAATTTTTGCGTTCCACAAAAACGTGGACCGTATCACCATAAGTATGAATTCCGGAACGAATAACTTCGCCGTTTTCATCGCTTTCTTTCGTTGGTTTCATAAAGGATTTTGCGCCTCTTTTGGTGGTTTCTTCCCAAGCTTTTGTGGCATCTTCCACCCAAAGCGCCACCACTTTTACGCCGTCACCGTGTTTTTCGATATGATCAAAAATTTCCTGATTATTTTTGTTCGGCATTGGCGTGGTTAGCACCAGTTTAATTTTATCCTGAACCAAAACATAGCTTGTTCTGTCGGTTAATCCGGTTTCCAATCCTGCATAAGCCAACGATTGAAATCCGAATGCAGTTTTATAGTAATGTGCTGCCTGTTTGGCGTTTCCAACATACATTTCCACATAATCAGTCCCCAATAATGGCAAGAAATCTTGTGCTTCCTGGAATATTTTTTCCAGTCCGTAGTTGAAGTTTTGTTTTTGTTTTAAGTTTGACATTTTTCTAATATTTATTCAGTTATCCAAGATTTATAATAATCATCCACCTGCAATTTCATCGCTTCTTCGGTAATCATCACCGGTTTAAAAGGATCAATCATCACGGCCAATTCTTCGGTGAATTTTTTCCCGACACTTCTTTCGATGGCACCCGGATGCGGTCCGTGTGGAATTCCGCCGGGATGCAAGGTAATTTGTCCTTTTTCTATATTATTCCGGCTCATAAAATCACCGTCTACATAATACAATATTTCTTCGGAATCGATATTGCTGTGGTGGTAAGGCGCCGGAACCGATTTCGGATGGTAATCGTACATTCTTGGCACAAATGAGCAAACCACAAATCCGGAAGCCTCCCAAGTTTGGTGAATAGGCGGCGGCATATGAATACGGCCTGTTATTGGTTCAAAATCGTGAATGGAAAAAGCATACGGATAATTAAATCCGTCCCAGCCAACAGCATCAAAAGGATGATTTAGGTAATTGTATTCCCACAAAACTCCTTGTTTTTTGATAAAAATTTTAAAGTTGCCTTTTACATCGTGGGTTTCTAAATTGGTTGGCAGTTTAAAATCGCGTTCGCAAAACGGGGAATGTTCCAACAATTGTCCGAAGTTATTTCGATAGCGTTTTGGCGTTACAATCGGGCTAAATGATTCAATATAAAGCAAACGGTTTTCCTGGGTATCAAAATCTATTTGATATACCGTTCCTCTCGGAATAATCATATAATCACCGTATTTAAAATCGATATTTCCATACATCGTTTTTAAGGTACCTGATCCAATATGCACAAAAATCATTTCATCCGCATCGGCATTTTTATAAAA
>DPCK01000013.1:0-266 GCA_003516285.1 Lutibacter sp.
ACGATTATGCCGCAGAAGTTAGGGTGCGTTTTTTTCAGGAACACGGACTCTCCATCAACGAATTTGCTAAACTGAACATTGGTCCGGTGTTATTTAAAGAAGAAACTTCCTTTTACAAGGAAATACATATCGGTGAAGACATTACCGTTAAAATGGAATTGGAAGGCGTTTCAAAAGGTATTGAACGCTGGCGTTTTAACCATCATATTTATAATGAAGCAGGTAATCTTTCAGCTGAAATTAAAGTTTATGGCGCCTGGATAGAT
>DPCK01000013.1:362-3785 GCA_003516285.1 Lutibacter sp.
TCATCAATTTTATTCGCTTTCCTATGACGAAAAATACGAACAGGCAGAATGGGTGGCCTATGAATTAACGCAAAAACAACTTTCAAGTATCTCTATTAAAAGGCCTTATTTTGAAAAAGATCCCAAGGTAACAACACAAAGTGCACACTACAAAAATTTTAAAGATTCAGGTTACAACAAAGGACATTTATGTCCGGCCGCAGATCGAAAATTTTCTGTGGAAGCCTATAATGAAACATTTTTTACCTCTAACATTTCACCGCAATCCTATGAATTTAACGGTGGCGTTTGGAACAGACTGGAAGAAAAAGTAAGATACTGGGCCCAAAAATATCAAAAATTATACATTGTGACTGGCGGCATTTTAACGCCGAATTTAAAAACCATCGGAACCGAAAAAGTTGCCGTTCCGCAATATTTCTACAAAATAATTTTGGATTATAATGGCGCTGAAACAAAAGCAATCGCATTTTTAGTTCCTCATGAAAAATCGGAAAAAGGATTGTACCAATTTGTCACCAGCATTGATGAAATTGAAACCTTAACTGGCATAGATTTTTTTCCTGAATTGCCTGATAAAACTGAAAATGAAATAGAAAAATCGAGCAGTTATAAGAATTGGGCTTTTAATTAACACAAAGAATTGCCTGTTAAAAGTTAGAAAATAATCCTGCACGTGTTGGATTCATTATTAATTTAATGCGCGTTAAGGATTGAGCTATATGTTTGAGCTCTCCCGTTTTTACGGNNCATACAAGGCCACTAAAATAATCATTACGGCAAAGGCGCCAATATTAAATTCCGGACTTGTTTTAAACAATGCTTTTGAAAGCGGAATACCTTTTTCATCATCTTTTCCTTTATTTTGTGTCCAGCTTACAATGGCGATAACTATCATAGTAAGTATTGCCGTATATCCCATTTGATCCATAAAAGGAATGTTCACAAAAATAGGATTTGTAGACCATCCATTAGGGGCAAATTTAAAATACATTGCAATTGGAATAGAGGTTAAAGCGCCAACAATTGCCGCTCTATTGGTTGTTTTCTTCCAGAACAATCCTAAAATAAATACGGCTAAAATTCCCGGACTTACTATACCCGTATATTCTTGAATAAATTGAAAAGCCTGATCAATACCGCCCAATAAAGGTGCCATAACACAAGCAATTGCCAAAGCAACACCAGCAGAGATTCTTCCCATATTCACCGTGCTTTTATCACTCGCATTTTTGTTGATATACTGTTTGTAAATATCCATGGTAAAAATGGTTGAAGTTGAATTCAACATAGAAGCCAAAGAAGATACGATCGCGGCTGCCAAAGCTGCAAAAGCAACGCCTTTTAATCCGGTAGGCAAAAATTGCAACAACCAAGGGTAAGCTTTGTCTGCTTGATCTAAAGTTGGTAAATTTTTAAGTCCAGCCACGCCCAAATTTGCCATAATCTCAGGATCGTTCACCATCACATAGGCGGCAATTCCAGGAATTACCACAATTAATGGAATTATTAATTTTAATCCAGCAGCCAATAAAATCCCTTTTTGGGCTTCTTTTAATGATTTGGCCGCCAATGTTCGTTGAATAATATACTGGTTGAATCCCCAATAATATAAATTCGCTACCCACATACCGCCAAGCAATACGCCAATTCCGGGCAATTTATCATAGTAAGGACTTGATTCATCAAAAATCATCACAAATCTTTCAGGAGCCGCTTCATACACTGTTTTTAAACCAGCCCACATGCCTTCACCGCCAGAAACCATATTTAAAGCCAAATAAGTGGTAACCAATCCTCCCAACACTAAAAATATTACCTGAATTACATCCGTCCAGGCAACTGCTGAAAGTCCGCCATATAAAGAATACGCCGCCGCAAACAATGCCAAACCAATAACGCCGTAAACCATAGGAATTCCCATAATGGTTTCTAAAGCCAAAGATCCTAAATACAATACCGAGGTTAAATTCACAAACACATAAAGTGCAATCCAGAAAACGGCTAAAATGGTTTTTAAATTGGTGGAAAATCGTTTTTCAACAAATTCGGGTATGGTATACAATCCCTTTTCAATAAAAATGGGCAAAAAGAATTTCCCCACAATAATTAAGGTGATGGCAGCCATCCATTCATAAGAGGCAATTGCCAATCCCAAAGCAAAACCGGAGCCAGACATTCCAATAAACTGCTCTGCCGAAATGTTTGCCGCTATTAATGANNTTTTTGTCTCTGGACACCCATAAACCCACCCCTAAAATTAATACAGCATACGCTATAAAAACGAAATAATCCCAAAATCCGAAATGTGCAGTCATGATATTTTATTAGTATTTAGTTATTGATTCTTATTGAAATTTCTCTCGGCATAGCTTTATAATTTTTGCTTAAATCACCATAATGATTTACAGCCTCAATTTCTTTTGAATTAAAATGATTTTTTTTGTTGGTTGCGTCTGGTAAAATAAAACTATTGCGATTATTGACAGCTCCCCAAATAATGATATTTTTTTCTGGAGATTCCATAATTACAACGTTTTCGGAGCCGATAAAATCAATTTCTTTCATTAACGAAGCTAAAGTAGTTAGCGGTTTTATTGATCAGTACGCTAACTTACTAAATTAATCATTACAAATTCACATATTTTTTCGACGAATTACAAAAGAAAATTATGGTCAAACCAAAAAAACTGGGCAGTTTTTAAATTCATTATAGTAATTTTTTTCCATAAAAAAAGCCCCTCGTTTCCCACAGCGCTTTCTGTGCGGGCTCCAATCCTTCCACCGACTCCGCTCGGGATAAACTTCTCGTCTCTCCGTTATCTATTTTTACAATTCAAATTTTATCCACAAAAAAAGCCCCTCGTTTCCGAAGAGCTTTCTGTGCGGGCGGAGAGACTCGAACTCTCAAACCTCGCGGCACCAGATCCTAAGTCTGGCGTGTCTACCAATTTCACCACGCCCGCATTATTGTGGGTGCAAATATACACAATACTTACAAATTGCAAAGTACATCGTGCTCTTTTTTCAATAAATTCCATCAAATAAAAATTGCGTAAATTTGAACATATAAATTTATTCATATGGAAAATATAAAATCATACGTAAATCAGCATAAAGACCGATTTATTGCTGAGTTAATTGAACTGCTTAAAATACCTTCAGTGAGCGCAGATTCTGCTTTCAGTAAAGATATTTTAAAAACTGCCGATGCCATAAAAAACGCCCTTGAAAAAGCGGGTTGCGACAAAGTTGAAATATGCAAAACACCCGGAAATCCAATCGTTTACGGAGAAAAAATAATCGACAAAAAATTGCCGACCATTCTTGTGTACGGACATTATGATGTGCAGCCAGCCGATCCCATTGAACTTTGGGATTCTCCACCATTTGAACCGGTAATCAAAAAAACTAAAATCCATC
>DPCK01000013.1:3803-22814 GCA_003516285.1 Lutibacter sp.
GGAATGATTTCAAACTCGCAACCCTCAATAACCACCGGTTTGCGCGGTTTGAGTTATGTTGAAGTTGAAGTTACCGGTCCGAACCGAGATTTACATTCTGGTTTATACGGTGGCGCAGTGGCCAATCCAATCAATATTCTGGCAAAAATGATTGCTTCATTACANNTTGGACATTGAAGAAGTTTATGGCGAAAAAGGCTATACCACCAACGAACGAAATTCCATACGCCCAACCTTGGACGTGAACGGAATCTGGGGCGGTTATACAGGCGAAGGCGCAAAAACGGTGATTGCAGCAAAAGCACACGCAAAAATTTCTATGCGTTTAGTGCCCAACCAAGATTGGCAGGAAATTACCGAATTGTTTAAAAAACATTTTGAAAAAATCGCGCCAAAATCGGTAAAAGTGAAAGTAACACCGCATCACGGCGGACAAGGTTATGTGACACCAATCGACACTATTGGTTACAAAGCCGCAAGTAAAGCGTATCAGGAATCGTTTGGCGTTGTTCCAATTCCGCAACGATCTGGCGGAAGTATTCCTATTGTGGCACTTTTTGAAAAAGAATTGAAAAGCAAAACGATATTAATGGGATTTGGATTGGACAGCGATGCCATCCATTCGCCAAACGAACATTTTGGCGTTTTCAATTACCTGAAAGGNNGGAAATGAATAAATAAATTGTTAGTTCAAAAAACTAAGAATCTCAATTTCTTTAATATTAAACAAGAAAGCCAGTAATTTTTAAATTACTGGCTTTCTTTATATAAATTTTACTAAAAAATATTTTACATTTTCTTAACGTATTTCGTAATAATCACAATTTGAGTAGGGCCAACTTTACCTTCAATATGTTCGGCATTTTCACGGTCTAACGTAATTCTTCTTACGGCAGTTCCTTGTTTTGCAATCAAACTTGAACCTTTTACTTTTAAATCTTTTATCAGTACAACAGAATCTCCAGTCTGCAAAATAACACCATTCACATCCCTATGTATAATTTCTGTTGTATTTTCTTCAATAACGCCCAATGCTTTTGCCCAGGCCAAAGTTTCCTCGTCCAAATACAGCATATTCAATAAATCTTGTGGCCAGCCTTCTGCTTTTAATTGAGTCAACATTCTCCAAGCCATAACTTGTACTGCAGGCACTTCGCTCCACATGCTGTCATTCAAACAACGCCAATGATTCGCGTCAACCGCATCCTCATTCTCAATTTGATTGCTGCAAGTTCCACAAACAACTACGTTGTCATCCTCATTTCCATTTTTTGCCGGCTGCACTTCATAAGCGCTTAAATCCTCCGTTGAACCGCACAATTCACATTTTGATCCGCTGCGTGCATCTAATTTTTTCGATATATCCATACTGTGTTTTTAAAAACGCAAAACTACGGTTAATAAACAGCAATTACAACCGCTTCTAAAATTATGCATTTTTTAACTTTACCTTTTGCAGAGTGTTCCCCGCCAGCTGGCGGGTCGCGCTGTTCGTTGCAAGTCCTCGTCACGCCCAAAAGCGTGGCTGAGGGCTTTTCACTGCCATCGCTAACACAAAATCCTATTCCCAGTCACTAATATTAACTTTTTTAAAATTGAATATGCAATAAAAATCCAATTTTGATGTTATTCTAATTCTCCGCCATTTAAATTATACAAAAGATTGTTTTAATTTGAAAAAGATTTTTTGACTTTAAGTACTTCAAACCTAAGTCACTTATAGTACTCCTTAAATTTAATATTTATTTAAGAAAATAATTCAATAACTTTTACGTTATTTGCATTACAAACTACTATGTTATGCTTAATCAATTCTTTTGGATGTGCTCAGGTTCAGATACCGACATCCTAAAAACCAGCTCAAAAGCCGAACAACTCAAATATGCAGGTATTGGCGGAACCGTATTTTTTACCGCAGTTATGGCTTTTATTGCCTCAAGTTATGCGCTATTTACCGTTTTCGACAATTATTATACCGCCATCTTTTTCGGACTTATTTGGGGATTGCTTATTTTTAATTTAGACCGCTTTATTGTTTCTACCATCAAAAAAAGTGATTCCAAATGGAAAGAAATTTGGCAGGCAACACCACGAATTATTTTGGCCATCATTATTGCGGTGGTGATTTCAAAACCTTTGGAAATTAAAATTTTCGAAAAAGAAATCAACCAGGTTTTGTTAACACAAAAAAACGAATTAACACTGGCAAACAAAGCGCAAATCGCCAACCAGTTTTCACCGGGAATTAAAACGCTCCAAAACGAAATAAGTGGTTTAAAACAAGAAATTGAAACCAAGGAAACCGAAACAAATGCCTTATATGAAACGTATATCGCGGAAGCTGAGGGCAGAAAAGGAACCAAATTACTCGGCAAAGGTCCGGTTTATGCAGAAAAACGAGAAAAACACGATGCAGCTTTGGCCGAATTGCTGCAAATAAAAACAGAAAACAAAGCAAAAATTGCTGAAAAGGAAGCGCAAATTATCAATTTAACCAAACAACAAACCACTCAAATCACCGCAACACAACCCATCATCAATGGTTTTGACGGATTGATGGCGCGGATAAATGCTTTAGAAAAATTGCCTTGGCTGCCTTCATTCTTTATTTTCCTGTTGTTTTTGGCTATTGAAACCTCTCCCATTTTGGCAAAATTAATCGCCTCAAAAGGTGAATACGATTTCAAAACGCAGGATGTAGAAAATTCGGTAAGAGATTGGGTGCAGCAAAAAGCAAATCAGCGTGAAAAACTATTGGCTACAGATGACGCGCTCAATGAAGCCATTTACAACGAATTGGCCGATGAAAAAGAACTGTACAATTACAAAAAACAAAAAGCACGTGAAATTTTGCAATTTCAGGCNNGTGACACTGTATCCAAGCCAGTTTTGCAATTTATCATAGATTAATTGCTGGTCTTCTTTTGAAAAATCCTTAATTCTGGTTTTGTGTGAACCTTCCTTCAACACCATTTTTAAAGCATTCACGTGAGGTTTCGGAATTGGTGCACAAGCGCCCCAAGTGTCGTATTCCCCATAAATATACAGTATTTTATTTCCTTTATTCTCCACAAAATCGCGCACTTCATTGATATAATTCGGGTTGAAGGTTAAATCAATATTTTTTGGCGCAAAACGCTTGTTTGTTGGATGGTGAACCGCTTTTAGCAAATCCTTCACAGGCGTTGTGTCAAATCCGTAATAACCCAATTCTGTCAAATGCTGATAATAAGATGGCAGTAATTCCGTGTATGTTTGATCGTTATAAAAAGAAATGCCAACTATATCATTGATATATTTAAACATCGTTTCGGCATTTGCGTTTTCAGCTGAAATATCATTGCAATTCCCACCCCATTGCCAAAAAGAAAAAGGAAATTCCAATACGGCATATTCCAAAGCTTCATCCACAGAAAGCTCTGTAAAACTCATGTTTTTATTGGCTGCATAATTTCTGATTTCCCCTAAAACAGCTTCCCTGTTTTTTAAAACCGCTCTTTGAAATTCTTTGATTTTCGCTCTGCAAACATCACTTCCAACAGTTTTAATGTGCGCTTCGGTTCTTGTGTCTTCCTGTCCGTTTATCAATGGCGCCACATAAGGCACCGCAACCTCAACATCCCAAGGGTATTTCGATTTGTAAATTAATACGGTTTCGCCGCCTTTACTGATGCCGGTAGAAATCCATTTTCCTGTGTACAATCTTTTCAATTTGGTTACCAATTTGTGATAATCTTCTACAGCTTGATCATTTTTTAGATATTGCCAGGGAATGGTATCAGGTCGTGATTTACCGTAAAACCGGTATTCGACCTGAACCTGGTTTCCTTTGAATATTTTGCTTAATTCATAAGTGCTCGGGTTCGCATTATAGCCTTCGGTAATTAAAACAGTCGGCATTTTTGTATCGGTATGCGATAAATAAACGTAATGTTTAAAGGTGCCTGCTGAAATATTTTTATGGTCCAAAGGCTGTTCCAAAACAATTTGAAATGCTTTTGTAAAATGGTCTTTGGCTTCCATTTCGGTAATTTCGGCAGTTGGGAAAAGGATTGAAAGTTTTTGCTCAAAAGTTAAAATTTCTACGGGATCTAGTGCAACAACTTTACAGGAAACGATTGAAAAACTTAAGGAAATAAATAAAATCAGGGATTTATAAAACTTCATTTTTATCAAATAATTTTTTGAACCATTTTTATAGCTTATTTCATAATATATTTATTTATCAACGCCTTTAATTCACTTTGACTGTAAGGTTTTGAGATATAATCGTTGCAGCCTGCCTCAATTGCTTTTTCCCGGTCTCCCGGAAGCGCAAAGGCCGTTTGTGCGAAAATAATAAGATCTTTATTAAATTCTCTTATTTGCTTTGTTGCTTCATAACCATTCAATACTTGCATTTTAATGTCCATCAACACAAAATCTATATCTGGATTCTCTTTGCATAACTTAACCGCTTCCAATCCGTTAAACGCAATTAAAGGCGTTTTACAATAATCTTCAATCATAATTTCGAGCATCATTTCTGACGTTGGATCGTCTTCAACAATTAATATTTTTAAATCTTTAGATTGAAGCCGTTCACCAATTTCTTTTTTCATAATTGTATCCTTTATTTTATATCATAAGGCGTTGTAAAGTAAAAAATAGTGGTTCCGTTTTCGCCTAAGGCACAGTTTTCATCTTCGCTTTCAACCCAAATTCTGCCACCCAACATCTCCACAAAAGCTTTAGAAATAGTCAATCCCAGTCCAGCGCCTTCATAATTTCTGTTAAGTGCTTCACTTCCTTGCCTAAACCTTTCAAAGATTAATTCCTTTTGTTCTTGGCTAACCCCTACTCCGGTATCTCTTACAAAAAACTCGAGTTCGGCCGGAACCCTATCTTTTTTTAGGATGTAGCCAAATTCAACAGAACCTTTATGGGTGAATTTTATGGCATTTTTTATCAAATTTACAAGCACCGCATATAATTTTTCGCCATCTGTATTGATAATTGCTTCATTATCCAATAATGCATTTTTATAGCTAAAATCAATTCCTTTTTGTGCAATTTCTTCTTTAAATGAATCGTAAATACTTACTATTTGCTCATTAATATTACATTTAAAATTATGAATATCGACATTTCCTGATTCAATCTTTGAGATCAAAACTATGTCGTCTATAATATTGAGCATTCGTTTTCCGCTATGCTCAATAACGGAAATATATTTGGTTCGCTTGTCACTTGTAAGTTTCGATTCTTTCAGCAAGTCTGAAAATCCAAGAATACTGTTCATCGGGGTTCGAATTTCGTGGCTCATATTGGCAAGAAAAGCCGATTTTAATCTGTCGCTTTGTTCCGCTTGTTCTTTGGCTTTTTGTAATTCTTGATTTATTTTTCTGTACTCTTCGTTTTGTGCTTCTATTTCGGCATTTTTTTCTTTAAGGTTTTTTTCGTGCCTTTTGCTTTCAGTAATATTTACGCCAATACTGGCAGTTCCCAATACCTCATTTTCATCTGACCGCAATATAATATTATACCACGAAATGAATAATTCCTCGCCGGTTTTTGACAATATTGAATTCTCATAATTTTTTGAAAATTCCTTAATGGCCATTCCATCAGAAAAAAGCTGCTTTAATTTAGGCCTTTCTGTATCAGGAATAAATATATCAAACCAGTTTTTTTCCAATACTTCCTCCCTTTCATAGCCCGTAATTTGCAATAAATAATCATTACAGAAATTAATGGTTCCATCATTATTCAGCAAAAGCGACAACACATTGCCACTTTCCAATATTTGCGTGAATCGGCGTTCATATTCCTGTAATTTCAATTGTGCCAATTCATTTTTCCAGTTTTTATATTGATTCACCATTAAAATACCAAGCAACATAGTTACAGGAGTATAGATGAAAATAATGGGAATAGCAATGGTTTTTAATGTTGGGAACATCATATCAGATGGCAGAAACACAGAACAAGCCGACATTATAATATGCACTATCAGTCCCATTGCCAACAATTCAAGGTAATAGTTATTGGATTTCCAATTTGGTCTAAATTTTCTCCATAGCAAACCTATTGATCCCGAAAAAAGAATCACTGCCAAACCCATCCACAAACCAGCTCCGCCAATAGATAATCTTACCGCACCGGCAGCCAGCATAGTTATGATGGTGGGAATTGGTCCAAAAAATAAGCCAGAAATCGAAAGTAGTACAGAACGCATATCAAAGGAAATACCCGGAACCATCATCCAAGGCGTAGACATCAAAATAATACCGATGCAGGCTAAAACGAGTCCGGCAATAAATTTTTCTGAAATACTTTTAGGACCTTCATTCTTAATCCAAAAATTTTGATAAAGCATTGATAATGCAATTAATAAAGCGGCATTTTGTAACAATCCTATGAGAATAGATTCCTTCATTATTTATTATTTGACGATAAATATTTCAACTAATAGGATTTTAAATTTATTATAAGATCACATTAGCTTCGTGCACAGGCTAAATTAATATATTCTTCTAACAAAAACATAAGAAACTGATTTACCAACACCTTAAAATATCAATAACGTTAGTTAAATTAGGTAAAAACGCTACATTGATATTAATATTTTTACAATATTATTGATTTTTTAATAGAGCCTTGCTATTTCTAAAAATTGGACGGCTAAAATAAAATCCAAAACTAATATTTTCAATTCGTTACTAAATTAAGCATTTTTGTGACAAAAGAAGAAATTGAAACGAATTTTTTGTTCTAATTAATTGATGTTTTTGAACTTTCAATTTGGAATGCTAAATTTTCATAAATGCTTCAATTTCATCAATTTCAATGGGCATTTCTGCCGTTAAATTAATGTTGCCATTTTTGGTGATCAAATAATCGTTTTCCAAACGACAGCCAATGCCTTCTTCGGCAATGTAAATTCCAGGTTCACAAGTAAGCACCATTCCAGCTTCAAAAGGTCGGGTGTATAAACCAACATCGTGTACATCCAAGCCAATAAAATGAGCCGTTCCGTGCATAAAGTATTTTTTATATAGCGGATTTTCAGGATCCTGATTTTTAACTTTTTCAGCATCCAGCACACCCAAATTAACCAATTGTTGCTCAACCAAACTTGCCATTTGCTTTTCATATTCGGAAGAAACCGCTCCGGGCTTTAACAATTTAGAACCTTCTTTTAAACAATGCAATACGGCATTGTATACTTCCTTCTGTCTTTTTGAAAATTTCCCGTTTACCGGAAAACAACGCGTTGTATCAGAATTATAATTGGCGTAACACACCCCAAAATCCATTAATATCATATCGCCATCCTTGCAAATGGAATCATTGGTGTTGTAATGCAAAGCGCAGGCATTTGCTCCTGAAGCCACAATTGGCATAAAAGCGTTACGTTTTGCACCATTTCTAATTAACTCATAGGTAAGTTCCGCTTCCAATTCATATTCCATCATTTCTGGTTTCACGGCCTTTAAAACCCTTTTAAATCCACCAATACTGATGTTGGCAGCTTGTTGCATCAATGCAATTTCTTCTTCCGATTTAATTTGGCGAAGCTCGCGGGTGATTTTCGCGGCACGCCTGTAATTGTGCAATGGATATTTTTCTTTGCACCTGGCAATCATTCTGTCCTGCTGTGTCAACATTTCGGCCGTCAATGTTTTTTTATGTTCATTATGGCCCAAATAAAAAGTGTCTGCTTCAAACGCCATATATTGCAATGACAAGTCAAAATCCTGCAGCCATTTTACATTTTTAACGCCCGAAACTGCAAAAGCCTTTTCTTTAGTCAGCTTATCGCCTTCCCAAATCTTTATCAGTTCGCTGGTTTCTTTCACAAATAAAATCTCTCTGTTTGCGGGTAATGTAGCATCAGGATACAACAATAAAATAGATTCTTCCTGATCAACGCCGCTTAAATAAAACAAATCATTGTTCTGGGAAAACCCCATTTCATCATCTGCATTGTTGGGCATTACATCATTTGATGTTAAAATAGCTATGGAATTAGGTTCCATTTTTGCCGTAAAATTTTGTCTGTTTTTAATAAATAAAGAGGAAGGAATTTGCGCGTATCTCATACCATTAAATTTAGTTACATTTTCTGTTGAAAAAGTCTAAATTTAAGGAAGTTTTTTCGCTTTAAAATCAATTTTGAAGAAAATTTAATGCCATAAAATGCCATCCGAACCAATCTGGAAAGAAAGCAATACATTAAACCAGCTTTTTTTCGATATACTCGGAATTCATAATGCGTAGTGCGCCCATATATTTCATCTTAAACCTTACCAAATCACCCACTTTATATTTTTTTGCGGTTTGGCTCAAATCAACCACCAACATATCGGAACTTGCGCCAATAAAAGAAATATTTTCATCAACAGGCATAATGAATTCGGTTTTGGAAATATCCAAAAGTCCGATGTCCAAAATTCCCCTGCTGTGGTTTTTTCCATAATCCTCGGGATTAATTTCCAAGGTTTCTCCCGATGGATTTTCTTCCATATATCCGTAAGGAACAATAGGTTTTTCGGATATTTCGATGATTTCGGCATAAAGCAAAAAAACATCATCCTTCATTTTTGGGATTGTTTTATTTGAAAATAAATCAACGCCAAAGAACAGGGTTTCTCCAATTCTGAAATGATTTACACCCTTTGGAATTTGCTTTTTCAATAAAAGCGGAATCATCACAGAAGATCCGCCCGACACATAATCTATTTTTTTTCCGAACTTTGCTTCAATCAATTGTTCATACAAACTCAACTGGATGAGTTTATCTTTGCTTGGCATCACGCCGCTTAAACAATTAAGATTTGCGCCAATGCCCGCCACTTGAATATTTGGCAGCTCGAATATTTTTTTATAAAATCCCATTAAATGCTCTCCCATAATACCTTCGCGCAAATCACCCAATTCAATCATAATAATAATTCGGTGAATCTTATTTTGTTTAACGGCTTCTTCGGATAACCATTTCATAGTCGTTAATTCTGTATTAAAACTAACATCGGCATATTTTACCACATTGGCAATACTTCGCTTTGCCGGCGGTTTTATGTAAATTGTTTCTTTGTTGGGATTTATGGCTTTAATTTTTTTCAAATTGGTCAATCTGGCATCACAAACCTGTTCATCTCCTAAAGACAACACAAATTCCAAGAAGGTTTTATTTCCGCAGAGCATTTTCAAAACTGGCGCCCATTCTTTATGATGGCTGTTAAATAACGACTGTAAAAATGAATAATTATGTGCTAATGAATTCTTATTAAGTGTTATAAATGCCATTATATTATTTTTTAGTTGATAAATAGACAATTAAAGATAGTGAAATCCCAATTAATATGGGATCAAATCCATAAGGAATATTTATTTCGAGAAATGTTAAGAGTAATGTTGAAAATCCTCCAACAATCATAGAGTATAATGCCGCCACAGGTTTTCGCTTTTTTGACATCAGTATTCCCAATACGGGTATTAAGAGTCCGGATACCATAAATGAATAAGACAACAACATTAAATCCAACACACTTTGCATAGAAGTGGCGATAATTATTGCAGCGCTTCCAACAAAAAAAGTTATAATCTGGGAGATTCTTATGGTTCTTTTATTAAGTTCTTTGAGCCCTAATATGTCTGTCACAAAATTACCTGATGCAGCCAGCAAACAACTGTCGGCCGTTGACATAATTGCAGAAAAATAAGCTGACAACATCAATCCGACAAGGCCAACAGGCAATACATGTTTTAAAAGCAACGGCATTCCCATTTCAGGGTCCATCCCCAATTCACTTTCAAATCCGTCAGAGATAAATACACCTTTCGCGGCGGCAACCCTTGCAAATAATCCAAGAATTACACCCATAAATGCCATAATTGGGTACTCAAAAAGTCCTGCTATAAACCAGGCTTTTTTTGCTGTTTTTTCATTTTTACAGGCATAAATTCTTTGGTAAAGCGTCATCCCCACAAACCAAATAGGCACAATAATTACAAACCAGTTTACCAACTGAACCCATGAGACGTTTTGCAATGAAAAATACTTATCGGGAAGCACACTTACAATGGCTTCATAACCTCCTAAATAGTTGTAAGCTATAGGAATTCCTATAAATATCAATCCGAACATTAAAACCAGCCATTGAAAAGTATCGGTATAAATAACGGCTTTCATTCCGCCAAAAGCCGTATAAATTAGCGCCACACCTCCCATAATCAACAAAGCTTCATTTAAATCGAGTGAAGGAAATGTGCCAACAGCCAACTTTGCGCCGGCAAGAAATTGCGACGACGTAAACCCCAAATAGCCAATAAAAGAAATAACTCCGGCAACCATTGCAACGGTAGTTCCGTAACTGTGTTTTAAAAACTCGGGAAATGTTAAAAAACCATGTAAGTTTCCAAGTTTAACAACTTTAGGAATCAAAAAAACAGCGCTTAACCAAGCGCCAATAAGTCCGGTAAAAAGCATCCAGGAACCGGATATTCCCATCACAAAACCTAAACCTCCCAACCCAATGGAAAACCCGCCACCCACATCTGTTGCAACAACGGACAAACCAACGTGTATACTGCTCATTTCGCCTCCGCCAATGTAGTAGTCTTTTACAGTTTTGTTTTTATTGAAAAAATAAAAGCCAATCCCCAATACGGAAATCATATAAACAGCAAAAACAACAATGTCTAAAATAGCCATATTGTTTGGTGTTATTTTTTAAGACGCATTTCTAAGTATTTGTTTTCAAAACCTAATTTTTCGTATAAAAATTTGGCCGGATTTTTTGGCTCAACGTGCAAGGCAATATCGCCATCGGCCAATTCAATGGCTTTATTCATAAGTTTTTTTCCAATACCTTTTCCACGGGCATTTTCATGAACGGCAATATAAACAAGGATGTTTTCAGGAATATAACCCGCCATCCCAGTTTTATTTACGATTGTTGCGCCCATAATTTTGTCATTTTCGAGCAGCATCAAAACAAATCCGCCAAGTCCTTCATTTGAATCCTTGATGGCGAAATCGAAACATTTGCCAATGTCCTCCTTTTTATCACCGTATTCCTGTAAATGCTGAAATAAAAAAGAAATTACTTCCTCTTTTTCGGCTGCTGAAGGCTCGGTGATTTTGTTGTAAATTTTAAAAGTTTCCATACCTATTTGTCCTCTTGATTTCTTAGATTCTGTACGTAAATCGCTTTTCCTTTTTGCTTTCTGTTTTTAACGGATTTCTTGATAAACTGCTTTTGGTCTCTCAAATTATTTATTAGTTTTGTCCTTCGTGTTTTTTGTTTGTATCTCTTTAGCGCTCTGTCAATGTTTTCGCCTTCCTTTACTTGTATAATGAGCATATTTCTTATTTTATTTTATTGGTTATGTTGCAAAAATACGAATTAGTTTCTATAGAAACTATTAATATTTAATTATTATAATTCAATAAGCAACCAAAGAAATATGATTTTAACGGAATTAATGTCGATTATTTTATGCAAAAATTACTCAATATTCATAATTTCTACAGAAACTATTTTTAGTAAAAACCAATAAAATAATGCTAAAAATAGCTATAAAAATTCTTCTGAAGTAATTATGGGTGAAGCATCAATTTCACCAACTTCCATAAGTTCGGTTAACAAGTCGATGCCGTCAACAATCGTTTTAAGCTTTTCAGGCGGAAGTGCCTGCAGTTTTTCACTTAATTTTTGCTGAAAAGTAATTGGGGCATTTTGGATAAGCGCCAATCCTTTTGCCGTTAAAGAAATCAAGGTAATTCGCTTGTCTGTTGATTTAGGTAATTTTACGACCAAGTTTTTTTTCTCCAGCCTGGAAATAATCCCCGTAATTGTGCTCGCATTTAAATTCAAAAAGCCCTTTAATTTAGAAGCATTTGCACAATAATCATCTTGTTGGGCCAAAAATTGCAAGCATAACAATTGCGGAATACTAACGCCCAATTCTTTATCCACTCGCTTGCTTTCTAAGTTGATGGAGCGCACAATTCTTCTGAGTTTTATTAAAATTTCGATAGAATTCATTTTCAAAAGTAACCAAAAAACATTAACAACTCCTAAATTCGGTAATATCCACCGATGTTTTTTTACCCATAATCAATTCACTAACCAGTTTGCCGGATGCAGGCGCCAAACTCAAACCCATCATCGCATGACCTGTTGCAATGGTCAAATTTTTGATTTTATTGGATTTCTCAATAATTGGCAATCCGGTTGGCGTGCAAGGCCTAAAACCATGCCATACTTTTTCTTTTTCAGGAAGTATAACATTTATATCAGGATAAAACTGATTCACTTTTTCGACAATTCCCTGCAGTCTTTTTATGTTGATATTAGTGTCGTTATTGTTTGTGATTTCCAATGTTCCACCAAACCTCACGGTTTCACCCAAAGGTGTTACGGCCACTTTTCCTTCGCATAAAATAGCTGGAATTGTTGGTTTTACCAAAGGGTTTTCTACATTAAAACTATAACCTTTTCCTGGTAATATATGTAGCTTTACCCCTAATTTTTTGGCAACTTCAACGCTCCAGGAACCTGCGGCGATCACAAATTCATCAGCCTTAAAATTTCCCTTATTGGTCAATAATTCCATTATTTTTCCTTCAGAAACTTTAAAATCAATTAAGGAACAATTGGAAATCAGCTTCCCACCCATTTGATTTAACCCGGATTTTAAAAACGCAATAAAATGGTTTGGCGACAAATGTGCATCCGATTTGTAATGAACGGCGCCCAATGCATCAACTTTAAGCCCATTTTCTAATTTTGAAACTTCCTGCTGATTTAAAAAATCGACTTCTATACCCAATTCTTCGGCAACTTTTCCTGTTTTAATTTCTTCCTCACCCATTTTTTCTGAATTGTAAAGCATCAAAAGTCCTTTTTCCTGATACCCAAATTCGTATGCAGATTGAGCAAATTCCCGATATAATTCTTTGCTGAAAAAAGAAAGATTCCGCAAAGGCACCATGGATTTATTTACATGATCCTGATTGGAATTTTTGTAAAACTGAATCAGCCAGGCGAGTAAATCCATACTTAAAGCCGGCTTTATGTAAAACGGGCTTTTGGCATTAAACATCCATTTTATGCCCTGATGAATTACGCCAGGCTGCGCCATTGGAATAATGTGGCTGGGAACAATCATCCCCGCATTTCCGTATGAACAGCCGTCGGCCATATCAGATTTGTCAATTACCGTTACTGTTGCGCCCTCTTTTGCCAAATAATAAGCAGAACACAATCCGATGATTCCGCCACCAATAATGATTACACTTTTCAATTTATGGTTGTTAATTTAAATACTTTTAACTTTTATATTTTTCCTACTTGGGTTTTACAATACCTGAAATCCGTGTGCATATGGATCATCTTCATCATCAATAATGATGGTGTTGTATCCATAAACTTTTGCCCAACCCTGAATGCTTGGAACAATTGCTATTTTCCCTTTTAAGGTGGTTTCTTCCACTATTTTGCCAATAAATTTTGAGCCAATATAACTTTCGTGGATAAATTCTTCGCCCAATTTTAATTTTCCTTTTGCATGCAATTGCGCCATACGGGCCGATGTTCCGGTACCGCAAGGCGATCTATCTATAGCTTTGTCTCCATAAAATACTGCGTTTCTACCAGAAGAAGTTGGATCGATAGGATTTCCCGTCCATAATAGATGATTCACATCTTTGATGGTTTCATTTTCGGGATGCACAAATAAATTGGGATATTTTTCATTGATGCGCGTTCTCACCACTTGTGAATACTGTATTAATTTACTTGCCGTAAAATTATGTATGCCGCTAAAATTTTCTTGCGGATCAACAATGGCGTAGTAATTTCCGCCATAAGCCACGTCAAAAGTAATTTCGCCCAATTCCGGACAGTCAACCTTCAATCCTTCCGCAGCCAAATAAGATTTTACATTAATTAATTTTACCCAATCCACTTTTTTGCCTGTTTTTTGATATTCAATTTGCACCAGTCCGGCCGGTGCTTCCATTCTTATTTTACCGGGAATTTTTGGTGAAATCAATCCTTCTTCAATGGCAATGGTTACTGTGCCGATGGTTCCGTGGCCGCACATAGGCAAGCAGCCGGAAGTTTCAATAAATAAAATCGAAAAATCATTTTCAGCTTGATGCGGCGGAAATAAAATGCTCCCGCTCATCATATCGTGTCCGCGCGGCTCAAACATCAATCCTTTGCGAATCCAGTCGAATTCTTTCAAAAAATGCTGACGCTTTTCGCTCATATCAGCGCCTATTAAATTCGGGCCGCCACCGGCAACTAAGCGAACCGGATTTCCGCAAGTGTGCGCATCAATGCAAAAAAATGTTTTTCTGCCCATGATTATATTGATAAAGGTTCGAGGGTGCTTTTTCCGTCAATAATTCGCGAAATTCCTAGCGGATTTTCATTCTTCAATTCATCTGGCAACAAATCGTTAGGCCAGCTTTGAAAACTAAACGGACGCACCCAACGTTTTATGGAATTGATGCCCACTGCCGTAAATCGACTGTCGGTTGAGGCCGGATACGGACCGCCATGAACCATCGCGGCACAAACCTCAACACCTGTTGGAACGCCATTAAAAATAATGCGCCCCACCCTATTTTGAAGCGCATTTATTATCATTTCATATTTTTCCAATTCTCCATTTTCGGCCAAAACCGTTCCCGTTAACTGCCCTTCCAAATTGGCAATAATTGCTGACAGTTGTTGTGCGTTTTCACACTGCACCACCATAGAAAATGGCCCAAAAACCTCCTGATGCAATGCCGTATTTTGTAAAAAAGTGGCACCTTCAACAGTGGTGATTGCCTGACGTCCAAAATTTGCGGCGGTTTCATCAGAAAAACTTGCCGCAGTGTGCAAACCTTCTTGTTTTTGCATCGCCGCTTTTTTAGCTTCATAAGCACCAATAATATTTGGGTGCAACATACAGGAAGGTTCAATTTTGACAATTTCTTCTGATAATTTTTGAATAAAATTGCTTAAATCGGTTCCTTTAATTCCCAATATCAATCCGGGATTTGTGCAAAATTGCCCCGAACTTAAAGTGATGGAACCCGCATAAATCTTTGCCCATTCGTTCCCTTTATTTTTAGCAGCACCTGGTAAAATAATTACCGGATTTACGCTTCCCATTTCGGCAAAAACAGGAATGGGTTCCGGGCGTTGTGAAGCCAAATTGTACAAAGCCCTTCCGCCGCCAACGCTTCCCGTAAATCCTACCGCTTTTACCTGCGGATGTTTTACCAATACAACGCCAACTTCAATGCCGCTGCTGTTTAAGTTTGAAAACACGCCATTTGGCATTCCGGTCTTTTCGGCGGCATTTATGATTGCCGATGCCACCAATTCGCCAGTTCCGGCGTGCATTGGATGCGATTTTACGATAACGGGACAACCCGCAGCCAACGCCGCAGCCGTGTCGCCGCCTGCTGTTGAATAGGCCAGCGGAAAATTGCTCGCGCCAAAAACAACCACGGGTCCAATTGGAATTAACATTTTGCGAATGTCAACTTTTGGAATCGGTTGTCGGTTTGGGTCGGCAGTATCAATCGTAGCTTCCACCCAAGATCCTTCTTTTACCAAATTGGCAAAGGTGCGCAACTGAAAAATTGTTCGGCCTCTTTCGCCAATTGCCCTACCTTCCGGCAAACCGGATTCTAAACAATATGCTTTAATCAGCTCATCGCCCAACGCTTCAATTTCGTTGGCAATCTGATTTAAAAATTCACTTTTTTTAATTCCTGAAATATGTCGAAATACCTTAAAAGCTTCTGAAGCCAAAGCAGCCGCCATCTCAATTTCAATATCTGAAGCTTCAGAAAAAACAACATCGTTCTCCTTATTTTCCTTCGGATTGAATGTTTTAAATGTTACTTTCCCTGTCGATGCCAACAGATTTCCAATGTAGTTTTTTCCTGTAATCATTTGTTTTGTCTTTTTAGTATCTTGAATTATTGTTTTTTTTCTCTTGAACTTTTACAATTGTCAATTGACAATTGGTCTGTTTTTCAACGCTTTTTCAATAATTGCCAAAACCCGAATTCTTTCTTGGCCCACCAATGGCAAACGCGGTTCCCGCACATTTTCGGTGCCGATTCCTGTGGCAACTTCCGCCAATTTAATATTTTGTACCAATTTAGTGTTTATATCCAACTCCAACAAAGGTAAAAACCAACTGTAAATGGCGATGGCTTCTTTTGTTTTTCCTGCTTTTGCCAATTTATAAATGGCAACAGTTTCCGCAGGAAAAGCACAAACCAAACCAGCAACCCAACCATCGGCACCCATCAATAAACTCTCCAAGGCCAAGGTGTCAACGCCACATAAAATTTTAAAACGGTCGCCAAAACGCGTTTTCATTCTGGTCACATTTGAAATATCGCGGGTAGATTCTTTTACGGCCTGAATATTTTCGCATTCCGTTAATGCTTCAAACATATCCAATGTAACTTCGATACCGTAATCGATCGGATTGTTATAAATCATAATGGGCAGCGAAGTGCTTTTGGCAATTTTTTTAAAATACGTCACCGTTTCTCGGGCATCGGCTTTGTAACGCATCGGTGGCAACAACATCAATCCGTTTGCGCCATATTCTTCAGCCAAACGAACCGCTTCAATGGCTCCGCTTGTGGATTGTTCGGCAATATTGATAATCACCGGAACTTTACCTTTTACGATTTCGACCGTTTTTTTGATCAGCATTCTTTTTTCATACGCAGTAAGCGTGCTCGCTTCGCCTAAAGTGCCTCCAAGGATAATTCCGTTGACACCGGCCGCCAATTGCGCGTTGATATTAATTTCAAAATTTACCAAATCCAACGTGTCTTCATCCGTGAATTTTGTTGTAACCGCTGGCATTACGCCGCTCCATTGTATACTCATAATCAGTAATTTTAAATATTTTTAAAAACTCTAAGTTAAAAGTTTTAAGCTACCTCAGGCAAAGCAAACTCTAAATATTTTAACGTTCAAAATTCCCCCTTCGGAGGTTTGGGGGCTTTTTTCAACCAAAATAATACTTTCTAAGTTTCAATACTAGCCTTTTTATTAGCCATTCATAATAGTATTTTACCTTATATTTATCGTTTAATCAAAAAAATAGATTAATTTCGACGTATATTTAACCGATATGAAGGTATTGCCATTTAAAATTCCGAAACCTGAAAATGTAACTTTATACATTCAGAAATATGATGAAGCGTCTTTTTATGAAAAACTGCACCAACATCAGGAAATCCAAATAAGCATTTTTACGGAAGGCGAAGGCACTTATATTATAGGTGATTGCGTGGGAGAATTTAAAAAAAATGACATTTTTGTAATTGGCGAAAATTTACCACATATTTTTAAAAGAGATGCGGCTTTTGAGCAGGAAACCATTATGATATCCTTGTTTTTTTCGAAAAACTCGTACGGCGAACATTTTTTTAATATGCCCGAGTTTGAACATTTCAATTCCTTTTTTTATGATGCGGTTTTAGGTTTTGAAGTACTTTCCAACAAACCTGAACTTTTCTCCTTACTGACAAAAATTAATTCCTATTCAAAATACAAACAATTCACCGCTTTTTTAAACATTCTATCTTTAATTTCTGAAGCGGAAAAACAAACATTATCCTCCTTGATTAACCTAAAAAAATATGATGGTGACGAAGGAAAACGAATGAGCGATATTTTTCAATACACGATGAATAATTTCCATAAAGAAGTTACTTTAGACAGTGTTGCGGATATTGCGAATATGACGCCCAATGCCTTTTGCAGGTATTTTAAGCAGCGAACCAACAAGACTTTTGTGAATTTTTTAATTGATATCAGAATAGGAAATGCGTGTAAATTGCTGACCAAAAACAACGATTTAAACATCACCGAAATTTCTTATAAGTCAGGTTTTAACAATCTGGCAAATTTTAATCGAAAATTTAAAGCGATAAAAGGCGTTACGCCTTCAGATTACAGAAGGAAACAGTTTGCCTCCTAAAATAAATATTGTACAAAAAATAANNTTGCTTTTTTGTCAGCCCTTTTACCACCAAATTGTAAGAATCATCGATTAATTCCCTGATTAATTTATGTGATAAATTCCCGTCAATGATGACGGAATTCCAATGAATTTTACTCATATGATAGCCTGGAGTAATTTCATCGTGTTCCTCGCGTAATTCCAACGCTTTTTCGGGATCGCATTTTAAACTTACCGTTGCCGGATGATATTCCAATCCCGCCAACGCAAACATTTTGCCGGCCACTTTAAAAACCAATGTTTCTTCATCAAAAGGAAAACTTTCGGTGACGTGATTTTTAGCCAAACAGTAATCTCTAAATTCTTCGATATTCATACCAATTATTTATATCTTAAAAACATTGACATTGCTTAAAACTCTAAAATTACCAAAATATTTTGTGTTTTACGCATAAAAAAAGCAGCTGTTAAGTGCTGCTTTCTTATGAATTTATTTAAATTATTGCTCCGCTACGGGACTTAAGTTCGCAATCACATTAAATGTTGGCGGTTCGGCCAAATGACGTTTAACCGGACATTGCGCAATCACATTTTTAATGGCGCTCACATATTTTTCAGGAAAATTTGGCGGTAAATCCACAACCATATCAATGTCGCCCACCATATTGGTTATTCTGTCGTAATTCATTTTTTGCGTGATTCCCACTTCCTGAAAAGGTAATCCTCTTTGTTGCATAAACGATCTCACAAAAACTGCTGAACACATTCCTGCAGTTGCCAAAAATATTAAGAAAGGCGATTCGTTCATCGTGATTTCATTGCCTTTCATAAATGGAACAATTCTGCCGCTTGCATCAAATTTTATTTGTATTTCCATAATTATCTATTTAATTTCCCGCAAAGTTATTGCGATAATAAATAGCAATATGTAACTATAATTACATATAAATCAGGAACTTATTTTAAATAAATCCGAAGCAATTCCATCTGCTAAAAATTTGCCTTTTTTGGTGGTGA
>DPCK01000156.1 GCA_003516285.1 Lutibacter sp.
CAGATAAAGCTCAAAGGTCAAAGCTGAAAGGTCAAAGCTCAAAGGTCAAAGTTCAAAGCTCAAATGTTAAAGCGAAAACAAATTTCGTCATTGCGAGAGGACAGAGCGTTAAGAAAATGTTCAGTGAACATTTTTAGCGATAGGGCCAGCCGGCGCGAGGGAGGAGGCTAGAAAAGCCGTTTCGACTGCGGCAACCTGTCCAGAACTAACGCAATCTCATAAGAATTTGTTGTGAACTGCCGAAATGCCTTAAGAAAACTGCACGAACTAAGACTGAGTTAAACGAGCAACAGGTTGCCACGTTGTTCTTTCGCTAGCGCTCAATAACGCCTCGCAATGACTCGGTTACAATTAGCTTTAGAGTAATGCAATGACGGGTTTTAGTAATTTTACTGGCTTATGATGTCGAAAAAATTAGGTAACTTCACTAAATGAAACAGCGTTACATCTATTTTATGTCCAATAAAAACAATACCGTTATTTACATTGGGGTAACCAGTAATTTATTAGAACGTGTGTATCAGCACAAAACTAAAATTCACAAAGGTTTTACCGCTAGCTATAATTGCGATAAATTGGTTTATTTTGAAGAATTTGAAAATATCAATCAGGCAATAGCAAGAGAAAAGCAATTAAAAGCAGGCAATCGCAAAAGAAAAGAAGCACTGATACAATTAAAAAATCCAACTTGGGAGGATCTATCTGAAGGTTGGATATCTAATCATTGCGATATATAAAGCCAATTAAAACCTCCGTCATTGCGCTACTCTAAAGCTAATCGTAACCGCGTCATTGCGAGGAGGCGATAGCCGACGCGGCAACCTGTCCCGAACTAACTAAACCCCATTAATAACCAACTTCCGCACGACCGAACGACTGCACGACCGCAAGACCGCACGACCGCATCCCGATAGCTATCGGGACCGCACGACCGCAAGACCGCATCCCGATAGCTATCGGGACTGCAAGACAATAAAAAAAGACCCCCCAACCCCACCCAACCCCCTCAAAAAAACCAACAATTTGCAATAAAAATCAAATAAATAGGATGTTTTAAGTAATTGTCTGTTTCAAAATGGATTGACTTATTGAAAAATCTCTTATATTTGCACAATAAAAATTTAAACAACCTTACCCCAACAAAAATAGTACACTGCTTTAATAAATTGCACTCATTCAAATAGGGTTGAATAAATAGGGAAAGAAAAGAATTGTATAGGCATTATAGGGTTTGAAATTCTTAGATTACTGAATTTTGATTGTCGAGAGGGTTAATAATAAGGGATTATGTTAAGAAAAATTCGGAAGCAGTTTTTTATCAGGAGCGCTCCCAGCTGGTTGGTTTTGGCGATTGATTTGTATTGGGTGATAAATAATTTTTTGTTTGCACACTTAATACGTTTTAATTTTAAATTTTCATTGGATGGCTCTGTGCTTAAAATTCAACTCCCTGTTGTAATCGCCATCACTGTTTTTTCTTTCTTAATTACGGGTTCTTATAAAGGAATTGTACGCCATACAGGATCTAGGGATGCCATAAAGGTAATTACGGCCAGTTTTTTAATTATGGTTTTTTTAATGGCGACCGTATTTTTAGTCAATTATCTGAATTGGGACGAAATTTTAAGTTTCCCTTTGTCCATCATAGTGATCCATTTTTTGCTGAATACCCTAGTGCTGATCGGACTTAGATTTCTGTTTAAGATTTTTTACGATATTTTGTTTTCTAGCTATAAAGTCGGACCAAAAATACTGATTTATGGAGCGGGAGAAGCAGGATTGTTGACCTATTCTATTTTTAATAATGACAAAGCAAACAATTCGCAAATTTGTGGATTTATAGACGATGATCCTCGCAAACATAACAAGCGAATCAATGGGGTAAGAGTGTACAATCCCAAAGACGTTACGCAAGAATTTATTAATGCTAAAAAAATTACCAGGATTATTATTGCGATGCAATTCATAAAGCAAGCAAGGCTTATTGAAATAGTGGCCCAATTGACAAAACTTTCAGTAAAGGTAAAGATTGTGCCGCCCACAAGAACCTGGATAAATCGGCCCGGGTTAAAAGTTGCCCAAATTAAATCAATCAACATTGAAGATCTGTTGGGAAGATCGGTGATTGAAATGGACAATCCTGAACTGGAAAAAGAATTCGATAACAAAGTGGTGCTGATTACGGGAGCTGCCGGTTCCATAGGCAGTGAAATATGCAGGCAGCTGTCCAATTTTAAATACAAACATTTAATATTGGTAGATCAGGCTGAATCTGATTTGTACAACCTGCAACAATATTTCAACTATAAAAAATACCTAAATATAACCTGCATTGTGGCCGATGTAAGGAATGAAAAACGGATGGATTCCATTTTTGAAAAGTTCAAGCCCGATATGGTATTTCACGCCGCGGCCTACAAACACGTGCCATTTATGGAGGAAAACCCTTACGAAGCGGTACTTGTGAATGTGTTTGGCACCAAAACGATTGCCGATTTGGTGATAAAACACCAGGCTAAAAAGTTTGTGATGGTGTCTACAGATAAAGCGGTAAACCCAACCAATGTGATGGGCGCCACCAAACGTATTGCCGAAATGTACATCACAAGTTTGCAGGGCAAAGGAGCTTCAAAATTTATCACCACCCGTTTTGGAAATGTATTGGGCTCAAGCGGTTCGGTGATTCCTTTGTTTAAAACGCAAATAAAAAACGGAGGACCCATTACCTTAACCCATAAAGATATCACACGGTATTTTATGACCATTCCCGAAGCCTGCCAATTGGTGCTGGAAGCCGGAATTATGGGTGATGGTGGCGAAATATATGTGTTTGATATGGGGACTCCCATAAAAATTTACGACCTTGCGCTCAATATGATTCAGTTGTCGAACCTAAAATATCCGGAGGACATCGATATAGAAATTACGGGTCTCAGGCCGGGGGAAAAAATTTACGAAGAATTGCTGGGTGACGGCGAAAATTGCATTCCAACGCACCACCACAAAATTATGATTGCCAAAGTGAAGACGATGGATATAAATGAAATTCAGCAAAAAATAAATGAATTGTGTATTTTTAACAGGGAATTAAATTTTGAACAAACGGTCTCAAAAATGAAAGAAATTGTGCCGGAGTTCATATCAAACAATTCAGTTTATGAAAAATTTGACCATATAGAANNTGCGTCTCTAAAAAAGAGATGGTTTATTTGCAGGATGCTGACGGCATAGATGCTATTGAAGCCATTGTAAAAGTGGAGCCTAAAATTCAGCAAAATGATATTTTGTCCATCAATGTTTCAGCTATGGATGCGGAAGCTGCCCTGCCGTTTAATTTATTTGAAGCAGGAAACGCCACTTCTGTTCCAAAACCAATCACTTATTTGGTAAATTCCGACGGAGAAATTAACTTTCCGGTGTTGGGGAAAATAAAAGTGGAAGGATTTACCACCAAAGAAATCACCAGCCATTTAGCGGAAACATTGGCGGTATACATCAAAAATCCCATTGTCAACATCAGGTTAACAAACTTTAAGGTTACCGTTTTGGGGGAAGTGAAATCGCCCGGAACCTATCCGGTGCCAAATGAGCGCATTTCCATATTGGAGGCGATAGGGCTGGCAGGTGATTTAACCATTCAGGGCAAACGAAAAACGGTGGTGTTGATCAGGGAACAAAACGGAAAAAGAACCTTTATCGACATCGATTTAACCAGCAGGGAAATCCTCAATTCCCCTTATTTTTATCTGGCACAAAATGATGTGTTGATTGTGGAACCAAACAAATCCAAGGTAAATTCTTCGGCGGTTGGGGCAAATACCGGAATTATTTTAACATCAATTTCATTTTTAATTTCAATAGTAGCGATACTTATACGATAATAATACCTTTATGCAAGATAACATTCAGTTCGACCCCATCAACGATAACGACGAATCCTTTAACCTGCGTGAGCAGTTGGAAAACTACCTTTTTCATTGGAAATGGTTTGTATTGGGTGTTGCAGTGGCCTTATTGGGGGCATTTTTATATTTAAGGTACACCCCAAACCAATATTCAGTTTCTACCACCATTTTGGTGGATGATAAAAATTCGGGCGGACTGGCTTCTGAATTGACTGCTTTTGCAGATTTGGGATTGATGGGTGGTTCAAAAGCAGTGTTGGATAATGAAATGGAATTGCTGAAATCCAAATCCCTGGCAGAAAGGGTGGTGAAGTCATTGGGGACAAACATCACTTTTTTTAAACAGGGAAATGTCATAAAATCGGAATTATTCAGCAAATCGGCTCCCATAAAAATCAACTTCTTTTCGGCAGATTCGGTATTTCACAAACTCGACACGTCATTTACGGTGAGAATCACTTCTCCAAGCACTTTTACCTTAAAAGATGGTGTGGGAAACAAATCAAAAGACCATAATTTTGGAGACCTCATCAAAACCAATTTTGGTGAAATGTCCATAACGCCTTTAAAACAGGGAAAATTTGAAGATGATGAAGAAGTCATTGTGAAAATTGTTCCTTTTCAAAGCGTGGTGAACAGGTACAGAAATGCCTTGCAAATTCAGCCGGTAAGCAAACAGGCAAGCGTATTGCGAATTAGTTTGACCGACCCGGTAAAAGAAAAAGCAATTGAAATACTGGACAATCTGGTGGCCCAATACAACAATGATGCGGTGGAGGACAAAAATTTAACCGCCAAGAATACCAATGATTTTATCAACCAGCGTATTTTAATCGTCAATGAAGAATTGTCGAGTGTTGAAAAAGGAGCAGAGCAATTTAAAATGAGGAACCAATTAACAGATTTGGCTACGGAAGCGGGTTTGGCGGTCCAGTCTAAATCTTTGGTCGAAAAAGAGGTGTTGGAACTGAATACCCAGTTAAAATTGGCCGAGTACGTGAGTGATTATGTGAATGCCAATCCGGGAGAACTGATTCCGGCCAATTTAGGCATTGGGGATGCTTCTGTGGGTGGAAATACAGAAAAATACAACCAATTGGTGCTGGAACGCAACAGGATATTGAAAGGGTCCAGCGAAATAAATCCGGTCATCGTTAATTTAAACGGACAAATAAAAAACTTGGAGGAAAGCATCAAACAAAGCCTGGTCAATTCAAAAACAGCGCTAAAAATTTCCTTAAATGCCATAAAAGGCCAACAATCTAAATTTGCATCCACAATTTCCGAAGTCCCAAAACAGGAAAGAATGTTTAGGGATATGCAACGCCAGCAGCAGATTATGGAAACAATTTACCTGTATTTGCTGCAGAAAAGGGAAGAAAATGCCATTACGATGGCGGTTACCCTGCCAAGCGCCAAAATTATTGATACGGCTTACGGAAGCAATACACCAGTGGCGCCAAAGCCAAACATCATATACCTAGCGGCCTTGCTGTTGGGTTTATTGATTCCTTTTGGCGTTATTTATGTGCTGACGTTGCTGGACAATAAAGTGCATTCCCGAAAAGATTTGGAATCGATGATCAAAGCGCCGATTCTGGGCGACGTACCCAACACAAAATCTGATGTTAAAATTGTGGTTTCCGACAGCGACAGAAGCAGTGTCGCCGAATCTTTCAGGTTGCTGCGGACCAATATCAATTTTATGCTCACAGGCGTAAAACAAGGCGGAAAAACCATTTTTGTCACCTCAACCCTCAGCGGCGAGGGAAAAACATTCGTGTCCATCAATTTAGCGGCTGTATTGTCTTTGACCGACAAAAAAGTGCTGCTGATAGGCGCCGATATCAGAAAACCAAAAATTGGGGAGTATCTGGAATTAAGATATGAAAAGGGCCTGACACACTTTTTAATGGACAATGCAATAAAGCCAACCGACATTATTGAATCGGTAACAGCAATGAATTTCGATTTTATAAGTTCCAGCCTCATACCGCCAAACCCTTCAGAATTGTTGATGAACGGGCGATTTGAAGAAGTTTTGGCCTACGGAAAACAACACTATGATTATGTGATTGTGGATACGGCTCCTGTAAATTTGGTGACAGACACCCTATTGTTGGGCTATTTGGCAGATATGTTTATTTATGTGGTGCGCGCCAATTATTTGGACAAACGCCTATTGTCGATTCCGAAAATGATGTATGAAGAAAAACGATTGCCAAATATGGCGATGTTGATAAACGGCACCGATCTTGAAAAAGGCTACGGTTACGGCTATGGCTACGGATATAATTACTACAGAGAAGGAGACAAAAAACCTTGGTATAAAACGTTGTTTACCAGATAAAGCTCAAAGGTCAAAGCT
>DPCK01000084.1 GCA_003516285.1 Lutibacter sp.
CTTGGCTTTGGCCGAATGGCTTGAATATCAGCAGGAAGTTTCCTGGGTAAATTATCCCGGATTGAAATCGAGCAAATACTACGATTTGGGACAGAAATATTTGCCGGAAGGACAAAGTGGCGTGGTGACTTTTGGCTTGAAAGGCGGATTTGAAGCAGCCAAAACGGTGGCTGATGAAACCAAATTATTCTCGCTTTTGGCGAATATCGGCGATACCAAATCCTTGATCATCCATCCTGCCAGCACCACGCACCAGCAATTGTCGGATGACGAACAGGTGGCAACGGGCGTTTCAAAAGATTTAATTCGTCTTTCAGTGGGAATTGAAGATTTGGCGGATTTGAAGCAGGATTTGAAAGCTGCTTTCAGCAAAATTTAAATTATAAAGATTAATTTTCATTTAACCGCAAAGACGCAAAGAAATACGCAAAGAGCGCTAAATGAATTTTTAATCGAAGCTGCATTAGGGATTGAGCGTAAATACTTTTATTGCCATTTCGCAATAAAAGATTGCAGCGAAAGCCCGGCCCGCTAGCTGGCGGGAAATGCCCGAAATAACAATGAAAGCCAATTTTTTTTGATTTTTTTAAACGAAATGTGATGATTTGTTAAATTAAGCCAAAAGTATTGTTTAAGAAATAATTAATGCATTAATTTGCGGTTCAGTTCATAAACGTATTGAAATTGTTATTAAGAAAGGCAGAGGGATTAGACCCGTTGAAGCCTTAGCAACCCTTTGCCCTGCAAAGAAGGTGCTAAATTCTACCAAATTGGATAGATAACAAACCGAAATTACTTCCCGTAATTTTTTGCCTTTCTTAAATAATGCTGTCAATAGATGTCGGATCAAAAAATTTTGATGTTGACCATTTTAAAATAGTATTGATGAATTCATTAAAATACATAACGGTACCCAATTTTGCTTCCGAAGACGGGAAAATATCCGCTGATGTGACGCTTTCTTACCAAGTTTTTGGGCAGGAATTGCATTCGGCGCCGGTGGTGTTGATTAACCACGCGTTGACCGGAAATTCTGATGTGGCCGGAGAAAATGGCTGGTGGAAAAGCATTGTGGGCGATTCAAAATTGATCAATACCAAAAAATTTACGGTGCTGGCTTTCGACATTCCGGGAAATGGCTACAAAACCACAGAAATTTTATTTGAATACGATGCGTTTTCGGCAAGAGACATTGCAAATCTTTTTGGGTTGGCGGTTCAGCAACTGCAAATTTCAAGCTTGTATGCGGCTATCGGCAGTTCGTTGGGCGGCGGAATTGCCTGGGAAATGGCGATTTTATTTCCAGATCTGATTGAAAATTTAATTCCGGTGGCTTCCGACTGGAAAGCGTCGGACTGGGTTTTAGGGCATAACAAAGTGCAGTTTCAAATTTTGGAAAATTCAAAAAAACCATTGCACGACGCGCGAATGATGGCAATGCTTTTTTACAGAAGTCCGGCCTCTTTTCAATCGCGTTTCAACAGAACGGTGAATGCCAATTTGGGGATGTACAACATCGAAAGCTGGCTGTTGCACCACGGGGAAAAACTGGAAGGACGATTTACCTTGCACGCCTATAAAGTGATGACGCATTTGTTGAGTTCTGTTGATATTTCGAAAAAATTTGTAGGCATTGAAGAAGCATTGTCAACATTAAAATCCAAGGTAATTATGATAGGAATCGACTCCGATTTGTTTTTCGTGGCCTCCGACAATAAGGAAACCGCAAAACTGTTGGATCAGCAACATAAGGAAGTCGACTATAAAGAAATCAAATCCATTCACGGTCACGATGCATTTCTCATTGAATTTGAACAATTGGTGGAAGCATTAAGTGACGTTTTTAAATATAAATTATGATAGTTGTAAAATTTGGAGGAAAATCATTGGCCAACGGAACAGGGTTAAAACACACGCTGGCCATTGTTGAAAATAAAATAAAGAACGGGGAGAAAATCGCCTTGGTGGTTTCTGCAAGAGGCGAAACAACCGATCATTTGGAGTCTATTTTGGAAAAGGCAAAAAACGATTTGCCTTATGCGGAGGAGTTTGAAGCGCTTAAAAAATACCAATTAGTGAGCGGAGAAGGCGTTGATTTGTCGGCGGAATTTAAGCTTTTGGATGAAATTTTCAGGGGCGTAAATTTGTTGGGAGATTACAGTGAAAAAGTGAAAGACCAGGTGCTTTCCCAGGGAGAAATCCTGTCGGGAAAATTTATTGCCCATTTGCTGAACAAAAAAGGGATCAAAGCCAATTTTGTGGATTCAAGAACCTTGATAAAAACCAACAACCAGTTCGGAAAAGCGTTGCCTTTTGAATCGGTTTCTGAAGAAAATGTCATCGCACATTTTCAACAACACAACGGCGACACCATTCAGGTGATTACCGGTTTCATCGCGTCAAATTTGCAGGGAGAAACCACCACGCTAGGAAGAAACGGCAGCAATTATACCGCAGCGCTGATCGCCAATTATCTGAATGCAAAAGAGCTTCAGAATTATACCCACGTGAACGGAATTTACACGGCAAATCCCGATTTGGTGGAGAATTCCCAGATAATTGAAAAACTCACTTATCAGGAAGCCAATGAAATGGCGAATTTTGGCGCGACTATTTTGCACGCAAAAACCATCATTCCTTTAATCGAGAAAAATATTCCTTTGCGCATTTTGAACACCTTTGATGCTGAAAATAAAGGAACGTTAATTGGTTCGGAAACCGAACAGGGTGGCATAAAATCGTTGACGGTGCAGGATGATGTGGCTTTGGTGAATTTAATCGGGCGCGGATTGTTGGGAAAAGTTGGGGTGGACGGACGAATTTTTACGGCTTTGGCGAAAGAAAATATCAGCGTGAGCATTATTTCCCAGGGTTCTTCGGAACGGGGAATCGGATTTATTGTGGACGCCAAAAACGGATTCAAAGCGAAAATGGTTTTGGAGAATGAGTTCAAAAATGAATTTCAGACCAAAGACATCAGCCAGATTTATGTGACCGAAAATGTGTCGGTGATTTCCATTATCGGACAAAGTTTGCATTCTTTTAACCAGCCTTATGGCGCCCTGATCAAAAACCGCGTGACGCCTATATTGATCAATAACACCGTGACCGGCGCCAATGTTTGCCTGGTGGTGAAAAAATCGGATTTAAACAAAGCGGTGAATGTGATTCACGGCGAAATCTTCGGAATTTCAAAACGAATCAACATTGCTATTTTTGGGAAAGGTTTGGTGGGCGGAACGCTGATTGACCAAATTTTAAAAAGCCAACAGAACATTTTAAAACGTAAAAACATCCAGTTGAACATTTTTGCGGTGGCGAATTCCACCAAAGTATTGTTCGACAAAAACGGGATTTCAGAAAATTGGGCAACCGAATTGAAGGCCAATGCACTTCAAAATTATAAGGTAAAAGACATAATTGATTATGCGGAAAAAAACCATCTGGAAAATTTAATTGCGGTGGACAATACCGCAAGCGCTCAGTTTGTGGACAATTATCTCGATTTGGCGGAAAACGGATTCGATTTGATT
This sequence comes from Lutibacter sp., assembly GCA_003516285.1. Taxonomy (GTDB): domain Bacteria; phylum Bacteroidota; class Bacteroidia; order Flavobacteriales; family Flavobacteriaceae; genus Lutibacter. The sequence continues at coordinate 3,534 of DPCK01000084.1, forward strand.
TCTTCCAACAAAATAGCCAATACCAAGTCGTATGCCTTTTACAAATCGCTTCGGCAAACCTTAAAAAACAACAAGAAATCTTATTTGTACGAAACCAATGTCGGTGCCGGTTTGCCATTGATTGACACCATTAAACTCTTGCACGATTCCGGCGAAAATATCACGTGTATCAGGGGCGTTTTTTCGGGTTCTCTGAGTTATTTGTTTAATAATTTTTCGGCTGATGACCGTCCATTCAGCGAGGTGTTGCAGGAAGCCATCAACCAGGGTTTTACGGAACCTGATCCGCGAGAAGATTTATGCGGAAACGACGTGGGAAGAAAATTGCTGATTTTGGCAAGGGAACTCGATTTGCAAAATGAACTTTCCGACGTGACCATTGAAAATTTGATTCCGGAAAATTTAAGAATCGGTGCCGCTGATTCATTTTTGAAAAGATTGGGGGAAATGAATGCGCATTTCCAAAAAATTAAAGACAACCAAAAACCAAATCACGTGTTGCGTTATATCGGGGAAATATCGGGCGATTTGCAGCAGGACAAAGGAAATTTAGAAGTAAAATTGGTTTCTGTGCCAAGCAACAGCGCGCTCGGACAAATACAGGGCGCCGATGCAATTTTTGAAATTTATACAGAATCCTATGGAGAAAAACCTCTTGTAATTCAGGGTGCCGGTGCCGGTGCGGCAGTTACCGCCCGAGGCGTTTTCGGGGATATTTTGCGATTGGCGGATAAAAATTAGATAAGAATAGAGAAAAGAGAGAAGAGAAAAAAGACAAACCAACAACCAAGAACAACCAACCAACAACCAATAAAATGAGCGACAAAAATTTCGAAACCGAAGCCATCAGAAACCAAATGGAACGTTCCCAGTTTCAGGAGCATTCAACGCCTTTGTACCTAACGTCAAGTTTTGTGTTTGAGGATGCCGAAGAAATGCGTGCTGCTTTCAGCGAGGAAAATGAGCGAAACATTTATTCCCGTTTCAGCAATCCGAACACGACAGAATTTACCGATAAAGTGGTGCAAATGGAAGGCGCGGAAGCCGGTTATGCTTTTGCCACCGGAATGGCGGCGGTTTTTTCGACCTTTGCGGCTTTGTTAAGCAGCGGCGACCACATTGTTTCTGCGCGTTCGGTTTTTGGTTCAACCCATACCTTATTCACCAAGTATTTTCCGAAATGGCAGATTGAAACCTCTTATTTCGACATTAACAATCCTGACGAAATAGAACCTTTAATCACGCCTGCAACCAAAATATTGTATGCGGAATCGCCTACCAATCCGGGTGTGGATATTATCGATTTGGAATTGTTGGGGAACATCGCCAAAAAGCATCATTTGTTGTTGGTAATCGACAATTGTTTTGCCACGCCTTACATTCAGCAACCCATAAAATTTGGAGCGGATTTGGTCATCCATTCAGCCACAAAACTCATGGACGGGCAGGGGCGTGTTTTGGGAGGTGTGGTTGTTGGAAAAGCGGAATTGGTGCGCGAAATCTATTTATTTTCTCGAAATACGGGTCCGGCATTGTCGCCTTTTAACGCCTGGGTATTGTCCAAAAGTCTGGAAACTTTGGCAGTTCGCGTGGAGAAACATTGCGAAAATGCTTTGAAAGTGGCGGCGTATTTGGAAAGCCATCCAAAAATTGAAAAAGTGAAATATCCTTTTCTTTCCTCACATCCGCAATACGAGATTGCCAAAAAGCAAATGAAATTGGGTGGAAATATCATTGCCGTGGAGGTGAAAGGCGGATTGGAAGCGGGAAGGAACTTTTTAAATGCCTTGAAAATGTGCTCTTTGTCCGCCAATTTGGGCGATACCCGAACCATTGTCACCCATCCGGCATCCACCACGCACAGCAAACTTTCTGCAGAAGAACAATTGGCAGCAGGAATTACACCCGGTTTGGTTCGGATTTCGGTTGGTTTGGAGCATGTTGAAGATATTATTCAGGACATCGATGAGGCCTTAATGCGTTAAAATTTAACAACATATTCCATAAAATGTTAAATACTTGTATTTTATCAATCTATTAGCCTATCGAATTGGTAGAGTATTAAAAAAGATGTATTTTTGTTGCCAATAAAAAGATAAGAACATTCAATAAATATGATAATAGATCAAATTATAACATCATCTAAAGCAACTGTCGATAAAGGTTTTGAGGCCGACGTGAAATCGGAAAGGCCTATTCGCAGCATCGTGAAAGCAATAAGTTGGAGGGTTGTGGGGACCGTAGATACCATGATTATTTCCTGGTTTATTACCGGGGAGTTAAGCATGGCGCTCACAATTGGGTCCATTGAAGTAATCACTAAAATGATACTTTACTATGGTCACGAGCGCATTTGGAATTTAATAAAATGGAGAAAACAATGAGAAATTTAGATTTGGAAAGGCTTAATAAGGAACTGGAAAAGAAATCGCCTGAAGAAATTGTCACTTGGGCATTGTCGCTGGCTTCGAGACCTTTGGTTACTACGAATTTCAGGCCTTATGAAGTGGCTATTTTATTTGCCTGCACCAAAGTTAAAAAGGATTTAAAGGTCATTTGGTGCGATACAGGCTATAACACACCGCAAACTTATGCTCACGCCAATGATTTAATTAAAAAATTAGGACTAAATGTGTATTTGTATGTGCCAAAACAAACTGCGGAACACAGAAACGTGACTATGGGAATTCCGCAAATTGAAGATCCGATGCATCAAATTTTTACGGAACAGGTGAAACTGGAGCCTTTCAACAGAGCGATGGCGGAACACAAACCCGATGTTTGGTTTACCAATTTGCGCAAAGGACAAACGGCTTTCAGGGACAATATTGGCATTGTTTCCTTGAGTAAAGACGGTGTTTTGAAGGTGAGCCCTTTTTACCATTGGTCTGATGAACAGCTGGATAATTATTTAAGATTATACCAATTACCGAACGAATTCACCTATTTCGACCCAACAAAAGTGTTGGAAAACAGAGAATGCGGTTTGCATTCATAAAACAGAAAAAATGACAGAGAAATTATTGATAAACGCACTGGAAAACGAAGCAATTTATATTTTTAGGGAAGTTGCCGCACAATTTGAAAAACCGGTATTGTTATTTTCCGGCGGAAAAGATTCCATAACCTTGGTTAGATTGGCCCAAAAAGCCTTTTATCCGGCAAAAATTCCTTTTCCGTTGATGCATATCGACACCGGACATAATTTTCCGGAAACCATTGAGTTTCGCGATAAATTGGTGGCTGAATTGGGGTTGGAATTGATTGTGAGAAATGTACAGGACAGTATTGATCAGGGAAAAGTGAAAGAAGAATCTGGCAGGTACTCAAGCAGAAATGTGTTGCAGACCACAACTTTATTGGACGCCATTGAAGAATTTAAATTCGATGCCTGTATTGGCGGTGCGCGAAGGGATGAAGAAAAAGCCAGAGCCAAAGAACGTATTTTTTCGGTGCGTGATGATTTTGGACAATGGGATGAAAAAAACCAGCGTCCCGAATTGTTTGATATGCTGAACGGACAAATTCAGCTCGGACAAAATGTGCGTGTTTTTCCGATTTCAAACTGGACAGAATTGGATGTTTGGACCTACATCGAAAATGAAGATTTAGAGATTCCTTCCATTTATTTTGCGCACAAACGCGACATATTTATGCGGGACGGCCTTATTTGGTCGGCTTCGGAACACGTGTTTAAAGATGATGAAGAAGAAGTGGAAGAACGGATGGTTCGTTTTAGGACAGTGGGTGATATGAGTTGTACCGCGGCAGTGGATTCTTATGCAGCAACCATTCGTGAAGTGGTCGCGGAAATAAGGGATTCAAGCATATCCGAACGCGGCGCCAGAATTGACGACAAACGTTCGGAAGCAGCGATGGAAAAAAGAAAACAGCAAGGGTATTTTTAAGCCCCCCTAGCCCCCGAAGGGGGACAGAACGTTAAGAAAATGTTCAGTGAACATTTTTAGTGAATGGGCCAGGTGGCGTGTTGGCCGTTAAGTAAACGTTCAGTGGACATTTATAGCACGACAGAGTGATAGCTATGGGCGAGGTGGAGCGCGGATACCAGTTGGCGCGTTAGCTTTTTAAAATTGAAAATTTAAAGAATAATAAATAACAAAAAATATTCCTCCCCTTCGGGGAGGTTAGGAGGGGTTTATGGAAGTATTAAAAATAGCAACAGCAGGAAGTGTGGACGATGGTAAAAGTACCTTAATCGGACGATTGTTGTACGACACAAAATCGTTGACCGACGATAAATTGGAAGCCATTGAAAAAAGCAGCAAGAAAAAAGGATACGATTATTTGGATTTTTCTTTGGCAACAGACGGTTTGGTGGCCGAGCGTGAACAGGGAATTACCATTGATGTGGCCCATATTTATTTTTCAACAAAAACAAGAAGTTACATCATTGCCGATACTCCTGGTCACGTTGAATATACCAGAAATATGGTTACAGGAGCTTCAACGTCCCAAGTGGCAATCATTTTGATTGATGCGCGACACGGGGTGATTGAGCAGACCTATCGTCACTTTTTTATCAACAATTTATTGCGGATTAAAAGCGTGATTGTGGCGGTGAACAAGATGGATTTGGTGAATTTTTCAGAAGAAAGATACAATGAAATTAAGGCTGATTTTGAAAAACTGGTGGAAAAAAGCGACTACGAAGACCAAAACATCACCTACATTCCGGTGAGCGCTTTAAAGGGCGACAATGTGGTGGAAAAATCGGATGCGATGCCTTGGTTTGGCGGACAAACATTGTTGGAATATTTGGAGAAACTGGATACCGTAAATATTTACAACAGAGGCAGAATGCGTTTTCCTGTGCAATATGTGATTCGCCCGAAAACAGAAGAATTTCACGATTTCAGGGGTTATGCCGGTAAAGTTTACGGCGGTGACATCAATGTTGGCGATGAAGTGATGGTGCTTCCATCAGAAACAAGAACCAAAGTAAAAGAAATTTATTTCAACGATAAAAAATACCAAAGCGCCGCAAGAAGGTCTTCCATTTCCATCACTTTGGAAAACAATGTGAATGTGAGCAGGGGCGATATGATTGTAAAAGTGAACGAGTTGCCAAGAATTGAAAAAGCGTTTACCGCCAAAGTATGTTGGATGTGTTCCAAACCCTTAGTGGCAGGTTCAAAATATGTGTTGCAGCACGGCGTCAATAAAGTTTTGGCAAAAGTTAGTGAGATTCATCATAAAATTGAAACTGATTTTTCGGGTGTGGATACCCTAGTTTCAAGTTTGCAAATAAATGACATCGCGGCGGTTTCGTTTCAATTGAACAAACCTATTTTTTTCGACGCCTTTAAAGAACACAGAACCAACGGAGCATTTATTTTAATAGATCCCCAAACAAATAACACATCTGGGGTTGGGTTTATTGAGTAAAGCCCCTAACCCCCGAAGGGGGACAGAGCGTTAAGAAAACAGCTGGTAGCTGTTTTTAGCGAATGGGCCAGCAGGCGCCGGGGCATAAAAAGTTAAATATTAGATATTAAAAGTAAAAAGTTAAAAAGGTCAAATTCAGAATTTAATTTGTAAACAAATCAAAGAAGCCCGTCATATGATGTTTTTCGTTGTAAAATATTGAAATTTTTAGCGTTGGCCGACGGAGCAACCCAAAGAGCCTCGTGGCTGGAGAAGCGGAGAAAAGGCGGTCTGGGTGATGTGGACAAAAAAATTCAATACATTTTACAGAAAAAGATCATCAGACTAGCATTTTTTGTTTCTTTTTTGGGCGATGCAAAAAAGAAAAAAACATAAATTATTTATTAAAATAAAAATATAATATCATCTTGATACATTTTCTAAACCTGTTGATTAACTCTAAATAACCCATTAATAACGAGTAATTTAGAGACGGAGCGTTAAGAAAATGTTCAGTGAACATTTTTAGCGATAGAGCCTGTTGGCGCGCAGGGCTTTAAAAGTTAAATATTAGATATTAAAGTAAAAAGTTAAAATTCACCACAATTAATTCCCCTCTAGAGAAATTTGCTGAGCGGAGTCGAAGCAGGGGCGAGGGGTGTATTTTTACTTTGAACAAATAATTAAAATAGATTAATATCCAACAATTTAAATACTAAAAATCAAAAACATATAAAATCTTAAATTCATAAAATCTATGAAATAGGGAATCATTTTCTACTAACATAAAAACAAAATACCATGAAAAGTTTCAGAACCGAAATCGAGAATCCGATTGTCGAGAAGGACATAATTGACCTTGAAAAAAAAATCAGTCTTTATTACGAAGGAAAAATTGACGAGGCGCGCTTCAGAAGTCTGCGTTTGGCCCGTGGCGTTTACGGACAGCGTCAGTTTGGCGTGCAGATGATCCGGATTAAATTGCCTTACGGCAAAATTTCAGGGGAACAATTGCGCAGAATTTCGGCGGTTTCAGATGAATATTCTCGCGGAAGGCTGCACATTACCACAAGGCAGGACATCCAAATTCACCACGTGAGTTTGGACAGAACGCCCGAGCTTTGGGCCGAATTGGAAAAAGACGACATTACCTTACGTGAAGCCTGTGGCAACACGGTTAGAAACGTAACAGCTTCGGAAACTGCGGGAATCGATATCAACGAGCCTTTTGATGTTTCCCCTTATGCGCAAGCAGCTTTTGAATTCTTTTTAAGGAATCCCATTTGTCAGGAATTGGGAAGAAAATTCAAAATTTCTTTTTCGGCAACGGATGAAGATACCGCATTGGGTTTTATGCACGATTTGGGTTTTATCGCTAAAATTCAAAACGGAGAAATCGGATTTAAAGTGATGCTTGGCGGCGGTTTGGGTTCGCAGGCCCGTTTGGCCGACACGTTGTATGAGTTTTTGCCGGCCGATAAAATAATTCCGGTTACCGAAGCTGTTTTGCGTGTTTTCGACAGACACGGCGAACGCGCAAAAAGAGCTAGGGCGCGGTTGAAGTTTTTGGTGAAAGAAATAGGTTTGGATGTTTTTGTAAAATTGGTTTCGGAAGAACAAAAAGCATTGTCCAATCAAACTTTTAAAATAGACACGTCCAAATTCGAAACTGAAATTGCAATTCCGCAGGTTGATATTCCTTCCGTTAAAATTGAAAATGAAGGATACTATAATTTATGGAAATTAACCAACGTGATTCCCCAAAAACAAAAAGGATTTTATGCTGTCGGAATAAAAGTCCACTTGGGCGATTTCTATACCGATAAAGCGCGTTTGCTGGCCGATTTGGTGCAAAAATATGCCGCCAATGAATTGCGCCTGACCTTGCGCCAAAACATCTTGATTCCTCATGTAAAAGAGGAGTTGTTGCCATTCTTTTATGCAGAACTTAACAAACTGGGTTACGCGGAAGCGGGTTACAACGGCATTTTCGACATCACTTCTTGTCCGGGAACCGATACCTGTAATTTGGGAATTGCGAGCAGCACCGGAATCACCCGAGAATTGGAAAAAGTATTGAAAAATGAGTTTCCGCAGTTGGCTGCCAACAAGGAAATCACCATAAAAATAAGCGGTTGTATGAACAGNNCAACATACGATGGCGAGCATCGGTTTTCAGGGAATGACCATCAAGTCGGGAAAATTGGTGGCGCCGGCCTTGCAGGTGCTTTTGGGCGGCGGCGTTTTAGGAAACGGTGCGGGAAGAATTGCCGATAAGGTGATCAAAGTTCCCAGCAAAAGAGGGCCGGAGGCTTTACGAACAATTTTGATTGATGTGGAACTAAATCGTGCACCAGCAGAATCATTTTTGGATTATTACGACCGACAAGGAGAAATCTATTTTTACAATTTGTTGAAACCGCTGGCCGACAGTACCAATTTACAGGAAAGTGATTTTACGGATTGGGGAGGCGAAGCGCCTTTTGAAATGGCGGTTGGTGTTGGTGAATGCGCGGGAGTTGTGATCGATTTGGTGGCGACTTTGTTGTTGGACAGTGAAGAGAAAATTGAAAATGCTGCTGAAGCTTTAAAATTAGACCAGTTTGCCGACAGTATTTATTATTCCTACACCAGTTTGGTGAATACCGCCAAAGCTTTGTTGCTGACCAAAGACAAAACGACCAATACGCAAGCCGGAATTATTTCTGAATTTGAAGCGCTTTTTGCGGAGGATATTGTATTGGAAAGTTCGTTTTCCGATTTGGTGTATCAAATTCAAAACAACGAGCCAACCAAAGAGTTTGCCCAAAAATATTTGAAGGACGCACAATTGTTTTTTGAAAAATCAACGGAATTGAGGACTAAAATTTTAAATGATGAAACGAGCATAACGAATCTTTGATACAAAAGGGAATGATTAATGGCGAACAGCAGCTGTACCGCTAAAAAAATAAAATTAAACAGATGAAAGCGAATAAGAATCCGAAAGTCACCTTGGTGGGCGCAGGTCCGGGAGATCCGGAACTGATTACCGTGAAAGGCGTTAATGCATTGTCGAAGGCAAATGTAGTGCTCTACGATGCCTTGGTTTGCAGGGAATTGCTGAAATACGCGCCACTTGTAAAAAAGATATTTGTGGGAAAACGAAAAGGATTCCACAGTCATACCCAGGACGAAATAAATGCATTGATGGTGAAATACGCCTTTCAATATGGAAACGCCGTTCGCTTAAAAGGCGGCGATCCGTTTGTTTTTGGACGCGGTGCCGAAGAAATAGACTATATCGAATCTTTTGGCATTGAAACGGAAGTTATTCCGGGAATTTCTTCAGCGATGGCGGTACCTGCAAGTCAGGGCATCGCGCTTACGAAAAGAGGAATTGCCGAAAGTTTTTGGGTCATCACGGGCACTACATCGGACAGGAAATTGTCGAATGATGTGTTCTTGGCGGCACAGTCAACCGCCACCATCGTTATTTTAATGGGAATGAGCAAACTCAGCGAGATTGTGGCAATTTTCAAAAAATTCGAAAAAGGCGATATGCCAACGGCAATCATCCAAAATGGCACCACAAAAAATGAGAAAATTGGCGTGGCAACCATCGATTCAATTTTGGAAGTGGTTGAAACCCAACAATTGGCTTCTCCGGCGATTATCGTAATTGGGGAAGTGGTGAAACACAGCGCAAAATTACGTGCGTTTTATGAAGAAATAGTACTGAAACACCAATCAGCATAAAATATAACATTTTATTTAGAATCAATCTAAATAAAAAGACGAAATTTGCATTTTTAAAAAACTACTACTAAAAAAATGATTAAAACTGATATATTAATTATCGGAGCTGGACCTGTTGGCTTATTTACCGTGTTTGAGGCGGGTTTGCTGAAACTTCGATGTCACTTAATTGATGCATTGCCTTATGCGGGCGGACAGTGTGCCGAGATTTATCCCAAAAAGCCGATTTATGATATTCCTGCCTACCCCGAAATTTTGGCGGGAGATCTGATTCAAAATTTGGAGCAGCAAATTGCGCCGTTTGAGCCAACCTACACTTTGGGGGAAAGGGCGGAAACCATAGAAAAGCTAGCCGACGGCAACTTTAAAGTGACCACCAATAAAGGAACGGAACACAGTGCAGCGGCAGTTATTATTGCCGGGGGATTGGGCTCATTTGAACCAAGAAAACCGCCCATTGAAGGCATTTCGGATTATGAAGACCGCGGCGTGAACTATATGATTAAAGATCCGGAAATTTTTAGAAATAAAAGGGTCGTAATTTCCGGTGGCGGAGATTCCGCATTGGATTGGACCATCTTTTTGGCCAAGGTGGCAAGTGAAGTGATTCTGGTGCATCGAAAAAATGAATTCAGGGGCGCATTGGATTCCGTGGAAAAGGTTTCGGAACTCGCCAAAAAAGGAAAAATAAAACTGATTACCGAAGCGGAAGTTACAGAAATTCACGGCAACGGAAAGGTGGAATCGGTGATTGTAAACCATTCTAAAGAAGGAAATATTGAAGTTCCCTGCGATCATTTTATTCCATTGTTTGGCTTGTTACCTAAATTGGGTCCCATTGCAAACTGGGGATTGGAGATTGAGAAAAATGCCATAAAAGTGAACAATGCACTGGATTACAGCACCAATATTCCGGGTATTTTTGCGGTGGGCGATGTAAACACCTATCCGGGAAAGCTGAAATTGATCTTATGCGGATTTCACGAAGCCACAATTGCGGTGCAATTCGCCTACAATATTGTAAATCCGGGTAAAAAATATTTAATGAAATACACCACTGTGAACGGAATTACGGGTTTTAACGGAGAAACCAAAAAATCAGAAAAAGCAGTCGTAAAAAGCATATAAGATGTCAGATATAAAAGTAAAAATCAAAGACAGGTTTGGTGTAAGTCATTTACTGGATGCCCCAACCGATATGGCCATGAATATTATGGAACTCTGTAAAGCATATGAATTGCCTGTTGAAGGCACTTGTGGCGGTATGGCGATGTGCGCTTCGTGCCAGTGTTATGTGCATTCCAGCCATGAATTGTCGGAAATTGGCGAGGCGGAAGAGGAAATGCTGGATCAGGCATTTTTTGTGAAAGAAAACAGCCGCTTAGGCTGTCAGTTGTACCTTTCCATAGAAATGGACGGATTGGAATTGGAATTGGCGCCGGAAAGTTAATAAAAATCAACCCAAATGGAACAAAACGAATTATACCCGATTTTTTTAAAAGTGGCAGAACTTGAAGTGCTCATTGTTGGCGGCGGAAATGTGGGTTTGGAAAAACTGAGTTTTTTGCTAAAATCCAGCCCAAATGCCAAAGTCACCATCGTTTCCCTCAATTTTTTGCCCGAATTGATCGCGCTGGCCAAAAAACACAACGCAGAAATCATTGAAGCGGCGTACCATAATTCTTTTCTGGAAGGAAAGCATATCGTCATTGCAACAACTGATTCTATTGAAGTCAACATTCAGGTGTACAAAGATTGCAGGCAACGGAATATATTGGTCAATGTGGCCGACAATCCGCCATATTGCGATTTTTATATGGGCGGCATCGTCACCAAAGGCAACATCAAAATCGCCATTTCAACCAACGGAAAGTCGCCCACCCTGGCAAAACGCCTGCGCCAGTTTATGGAAGAAGTTATACCAAACAACATCAACGAGCTCGCAGAAAACATAAATTCGTACCGAAAATCCACCGGCGGCACCTTTTCAGAAAAAGTGACCGCATTAAACGAATTGACAAAATCCTTGTTAATTAAATAATAAATTACCCGTTTCGTTTGTAATTCAGCGCCTTATTGCGTTAATTTGCAGCCAAGTTCATAAACACAGTGATCACAGTTATTAAGAAAGGCAGAGGGATTAGACCCGTTGAAGCCTTAGCAACCCTTTATTCATAAAGAAGGTGCTACATTCTACCAAAATATTTTGGATAGATAACGAAGAGACTTTTCCAGAATTCTTCATGCATTTTTTAATAATTTTTTGGGCGTTACCCGCCAGTTGGCGGGTCGGGCTTTACGCTATATCTTTTTTTCAAAAAGGATATCGCTCTAATCCCTAACGCGTTTTGAATTCAACATTCATCATTCAACATTTAAAATAAAATTTAAAATAACAACCATCAACAATGGGGAACATAAAAGAAGAAATACAAAAACGAATATTGGTGCTTGATGGTGCTATGGGAACCATGATTCAGCAATACCGTTTTTCGGAAGAAGATTACAGGGGCGAACAGTTTAAAGATTTTCACGTTTCCGTAAAAGGAAATAACGATATGCTTTCCATCACCCAGCCACAGGCCATCAGGGAAATCCATCGAAAATACCTGGAAGCGGGCGCCGACATTATCGAAACCAATACTTTTTCGAGCACCACCATCGCCATGGCCGATTATGAAATGGAGGCTTATGTGTACGAACTCAACTACCAGTCGGCAAAAATAGCCAGGGAAGTTGCCGATGAATTTACCGCTAAAAACCCAAACAAGCCGAGATTTGTGGCAGGTTCTATCGGCCCGACAAATAAAACTGCCAGTATGTCGCCCAAAGTAAACGATCCCGGATTTAGGGCCGTCACTTTTAACGATTTAAAGTTGGCCTACAAACAACAAACCGAAGCGTTGCTCGATGGCGGCGTGGATGTTTTATTGGTGGAGACCGTGTTTGACACGCTCAATGCAAAAGCGGCATTGTTTGCCATTGAAGAGGTGAAAGAAGAACGAAATATCGACGTGCCCATTATGTTAAGCGGCACCATCACCGACGCCAGCGGAAGAACCTTGTCCGGACAAACAGCAGAAGCATTTTTGATTTCGGTGTCGCACATTCCTTTATTGTCTATCGGCTTTAATTGTGCTTTGGGCGCCAGTCAGTTAACGCCGCATTTGGAAGTGCTGGCAAGAAAGTCGAACCTGCCGGTTTCCGCGCATCCAAACGCCGGATTGCCGAATGCTTTCGGGGAATATGATGAAACACCCGAGCAAATGGCAGCTCAGATTAAAACCTATCTGGACAAACATTTGGTGCGGATTATTGGCGGTTGCTGCGGCACAACGCCGGCACATATTAGAGCCATTGCCGATTTGGTGCACAATCAATGGTAAAGATAGGTCGAGACCTGTTTTTGCTGTTAAAAATTAAGATAGTAAATGCAAGAAGATAAATTACATATAGAAAATAAATCAGGTGTCAGGTATCTGAAACTTTCCGGACTTGAACCGCTGATTGTAACGCCTGAAAGCAATTTCATCAATGTTGGCGAGCGCACCAATGTGGCGGGTTCCCGCAAGTTTTTGCGTTTGATTAAGGACGGGAAATTTGACGAGGCGCTGGCCATTGCCAGGCATCAGGTGGAAGGCGGTGCGCAAATTATTGATGTAAATATGGACGACGGTTTGATCGACGGAAAAGAGGCCATGGTTCAGTTTCTGAATTTAATTGCTTCAGAACCAGATATTTCGCGCGTTCCGGTGATGATCGACAGTTCAAAATGGGAGATTATCGAAGCCGGTTTGCAGGTGGTGCAGGGAAAATGCGTGGTCAATTCCATCAGCCTGAAAGAAGGGGAAGCCACCTTCATAAAACAGGCAAAATTAATCAAGCGTTACGGCGCGGCGGTGATCATCATGGCATTTGATGAGGTGGGCCAGGCCGATAATTTCGACCGTAGAATTGAAATTGCCAAACGTTCCTATGATATTTTGGTGAATGCCGTAAAGTTTCCTTCAGAAGACATTATTTTCGATTTAAATATTTTTCCGGTGGCTACGGGAATGGATGAGCACAAAAGAAATGCGCTCGATTTTATTGAAGCGACANNGTTTCGTTTTCTTTCAGGGGAAATGATTCCGTGCGCGAAGCTATGCATTCGGTGTTTTTATACCACGCGATTAAAGCCGGAATGAATATGGGCATTGTAAATCCGACTATGTTGGAGGTGTATGATGAGATTCCTAAAGAGTTGCTGGAACGTGTGGAAGATGTTATTTTAAACAGAAGAGATGACGCCACAGAGCGCTTGCTCACTTTTGCCGAAAGTGTCATCAGTTCCGTAAAAGAGCATAAAGTGGACTTGTCCTGGCGGGAAAAACCCTTGCAGGAAAGAATTACGCATGCCTTGGTAAAAGGCGTGGATGAATTTATTTTGGAAGATGTAGAAGAGGCAAGATTACAGGCCGAAAAACCCATAGAAGTAATCGAACAGCACTTGATGACCGGAATGAATGTGGTGGGCGATTTGTTTGGTTCCGGAAAAATGTTTTTGCCGCAAGTGGTGAAATCTGCCCGAGTGATGAAACGCGCCGTGGCGTATTTACAGCCGTTTATAGAAGAGTCAAAACGCCCCCTAACCCCCGAAGGGGGAACTTTTAAAAGTTATGAAATGGCTGATCGATTGCTTTATGGTAAATTAAAAGAGTTTGCAGATGAGTTACGAAAAAATCAGACTAAAGCTGAGGGAATTCTATGGGAATGTTTAAAAAATAAGCAATTAGAGGAGTATAAATTTAGGAGACAACATATCATAGGCCAATATATAGCAGATTTTGTTTGCTTGAAGAAAAGGGTCATTATTGAAGTTGACGGTAAAATCCACCAATTGCCTGAGAATATGGAATCAGATGAAATACGAACAGCTTGGTTGATTGAAAAAGGCTTTAAAGTAATCCGATTTTCCAATGAACAAGTAATAGGTGACATTGACAATACTTTAGAAACCATATTAAAAGAATTAAATAAAAATTCCGCTATTGGCGTGGCTTTAGGAGGGGAAGCCTCCCCTTCGGGGACGGGAGGGGCCGCGGGAAAAATTTTATTGGCTACTGTGAAGGGCGATGTGCACGATATCGGAAAAAATATTGTGGGCGTGGTGTTGAACTGCAACAATTATGAAATTATCGATTTGGGCGTNNAAAACGTGGATGTGATTGGGTTGAGCGGACTCATAACGCCCTCATTGGATGAAATGGCTTATGTTGCCGAAGAAATGGAACGTCAAAATTTTAAAGTTCCTTTGTTGATTGGCGGCGCCACCACCTCAAAAGCGCATACGGCCGTTAAAATTGATACCCAATATTCCAATGCGGTGATTTATGTAAATGATGCTTCAAGGGCGGTTACTGTGGTCGGGAATTTAATTAACGACAACAATACGGCGGTTGATTATGTAAAAAGTATTAAGGACGATTATGTGATTGTTCGGGAAGGATTTTATAACCGATCCGACAGAAAAGAATATTTATCTTTGGCCGATGCCCGGGAAAATAAATTCAACATCGATTGGAAATCTGCAGCTATTGCGGTTCCGAACTTTATCGGAATAAAAGTGATTGAAGCGTTGGACCTTCATAAATTGGTAGAATTTATCGATTGGGGCCCGTTTTTCAGGACCTGGGAATTGCACGGGAAATATCCTGAAATTTTAACCGACAAGGTGGTTGGAGAAACGGCGACCCATTTATTTAAGGATGCTAAAAAACTGCTTCAAAAAGTATTGGATGAAAAGTTGTTAAAAGCAAAAGCAGTTTTTGGAATTTTTCCGGCAAATACGGTAAATGACGATGATATTGAAGTGTATGCAGATGAAGCCAAGACTGAAGTTAAAGCTAAGTTTTTGACTTTGCGCCAGCAGTTGAAAAAGAAAGAAGGAACGCCAAGTATGGCATTGGCCGATTTTATAGCGCCGAAAGAAACCAATATGACGGATTATATGGGTGCTTTTTGTGTTTCTACCGGATTTGGAACTGCGGAGCTGGCGGCTGAATTTGAAAAAGACCACGACGATTACAATTCGATTATGATCAAGGCCTTGGCCGACCGACTGGCGGAAGCTTTTGCGGAATATCTGCATAAAAAAGTGCGGACAGATGATTGGGGATACGTGGCCACCGAAATGTTGACCAATGAAGAATTGATTAAAGAAGGCTATAAAGGCATTCGTCCGGCACCGGGTTATCCCGCTTGTCCGGACCATACCGAAAAATTAACCATTTGGGAACTGTTAAAAGTAAATGAAAATATTGGGGTAGAACTTACGGAAAGTCTGGCGATGTGGCCGGCAGCCTCGGTATCCGGTTATTATTTTGGGAATGAAAAAGCCAAATATTTTGGGGTCGGGAAAATTACGGAAGAACAGGTGAAGGATTTTTCCAGAAGAAAAAATATGGATTTTGAAACCGCCAAAAAATGGCTGCGGCCTAATTTAGCTGATTAGGCCTCCTAACCCCTACTTCGACTCCGCTCAGTACAGGCTCAAGAGGGGGGAATTTAAAAAAGTTAAAAGCTCAAAAGTAAAATAATAAGTTCAAAAACATAAATTGAAAATAAATCGAAGAAGAAGCGTCCTATGATTTTTTTCGTAGTAAAATATTGAAATTTTTAGCGTTGGCCGAAGGAGCAACCCAAAGAGCCTCGTGGCTGGTGAAGAGGCTGGAAAGGCGGTCTGGGTGATGTGGACAAAAAAATTCAATTCATTTTACAGAAAAAGATCAGTAGACTAGATTTTTTGTTTCTTTTTCATCAATGGAAAAAGAAAAGAAATAATAATTGAATTTAAAATTTGCGTTAGCGATTGAAGTATAAATCCCGGCATTGCGAGTTAGTTAGCTGAGTTAAGGATTGCTTCGTTCCTCGCAATGACGGATTGCAGCGTAAAGCGCGACCTGAAAGGAAACGCCTAAAAAAAGTTAAAAGTTTAAAGTTTGAATTGGTTTTTTATTAAAACCAGCAACCAAAAACCAACAACAAACAACCAAAAAAATGAAAGTAACAGATCACATAAAACAGGCCAAAGGGAAAACATTGTTTTCGTTTGAAATTGTGCCGCCGCAAAAGGGGCAAAACATTCAGGAATTGTATGACAATATCAATCCGCTGATGGAATTTAAGCCGCCTTTTATTGATGTGACCACCTCAAGGGAAGAACACCTTTATATTTCTAAGGAAAATGGACTTCTGGAACAAAAAATTACGCGGATGAGGCCGGGAACGGTGGGGATTTGCGCGTCGTTAAAATACAAATACAATGTGGATGCGATTCCGCACGTGCTGTGTGGCGGATTTACGAAGGAAGAAACGGAATATTTGTTGGTGGATTGTCATTATTTGGGATTGGACAATGTGATGGCTTTGCGCGGTGATGCGATGAAACACGAAAAATATTTTGCGCAAACAAAGGGCGGACATCAATATGCGCGTGAATTGGTGTCACAAATCAGCGATTTAAACAAAGGGAAATATTTGCACGAAATAGTGGAAACTTTATACAAACCCGATTTTTGCATCGGGGTTGCAGGGTATCCGGAAAAACATATGGAATCGCCGAGTTTGGAAGCAGATTTGAGAAGGATGAAAGAAAAAATTGATGCAGGCGCCGATTATGTGGTGACGCAAATGTTTTTCGACAATCAGAAGTTTTTTGATTTTGTAGAGAAAGCGCGTGCAATGGGAATTACGGTTCCTATCATTCCGGGCATAAAACCCATTGCCATAAAACGCCATTTACAGGTGCTTCCTCAAGTGTTTAAACTAGATTTACCCGAAGCGCTGATTTCGGAAATTGAAAAGTGCACAAATAATGAACAGGTGAGACAAGCAGGCATTGAATGGTCTATTGCGCAATCTAAAGAGCTGGTGGCCAAAGGCGTTCCCGTGGTTCATTTTTATTCTATGGGAAAATCCGACAATATTAAAGCGATTGCGAAGGAAGTGTTTTAAATATTACCCTTCGACCCGATAGCTATCGGGTCCGCTCAGGGTAACAATTAATTGAATCGTTTAATTGGGTGATTGTTTAATCTAAAATCCAAAATTCAAAATTCATCTTTAATGCATTACCGCATTATCTAATTTATTAATCGCTTCATAAATAAAAGTAATATGGTGAAAGCGGTTATGGAAAAATATTTGTTTACTTTTGTAGTACAAAGAGAAATTAATAATTAAAAAAATAGAATATGGCAATTGAAGTAACAGATGCAACTTTTGATGAAGTGGTATTAAAATCGGACAAACCGGTAATGGTTGATTTTTGGGCAGCTTGGTGTGGACCTTGTAGAATGGTGGCGCCAATTATGGACCAATTAACTGCAGAATATGCTGGAAAAGCGGTTATTGTGAAAGTGGATGTGGATTCAAATCAGAAATTTGCCGCAGAATATGGCGTAAGAAATATCCCAACCGTTTTGGTGTTTAAAAACGGTGAAGTTGTTGAAAAACAAGTGGGCGTTGCACCAAAAGCAACGTATGCACAAAAAATTGAGGCGCATTTATAAGATTTTATTCTAAGAAATTAAAAAGAAAAGGCTTGACAATTTGTCAAGCCTTTTCTTTTTATATACTATATTTACAAGAATCAAACAGGTAACTATGTCCGGTATTTCATTGGAAAATATTTCTGAATTGCACCACTTCGAATTGTTGGCAAAACAAGTGGTGGAAGGATTTATTACCGGTATGCACAAGAGTCCGTTTCACGGTTTCTCGGTCGAATTTGCCGAACATATCAATTACAACCAGGGCGAAAGTACGCGGCATATCGACTGGAAATTATATGCAAAAACCAGAAAGTTATTTGTAAAACGCTACGAAGAGGAAACCAATTTGCGTTGCCATTTAATTATAGACAATTCGGCATCGATGCATTTTCCGGTGGTTAAAAACCCCTCATTGGAGAATTTGACAAAAATTGCGTTTTCGGCCATTGCCTCAGCTGCTTTGATGGAATTGTTAAAGCGTCAGAGAGACGCTGTCGGACTTAGTATTTACAGTGATATCAATGAGTATTATGCCCCGGCAAAAGGAAGTGAGCGTCACCGGAGGATGGTGATGGCCCAATTGGAAGATTTGCTGATGCAGCCTTCCAAAAAATCGACGGAAACTTATAAATTTTTACACGAAATAGCGGAAAAAATAAACAGAAGATCGCTCGTTTTCTTGTTTACGGATATGTTTCAGACCAACAGAAGCGAGAAGGAGCTTTTTGAAGCCCTTCGGCATTTAAAACACAACAAACACGAGGTTGTCTTGTTTCATACTTACGACGGAAAACTGGAATTGAACTTCGATTTTGGAGATTCGCCCAAAAAATTTGTCGATGTAGAAACCGGGGAACAGCTCAATTTGTATGCGTCATCAGTGAAAAAAAACTATAAATTGGCGATGGAAACTTATTTTAACGATTTGAGACTTAAGTGTATGCAGTACAAAATAGATTATGTACCGGTTGATATCCATAAAGGGTTTAATCAGATCCTGATTTCCTATTTAACAGGCCGAAAAAGATTTTTATAATATTTATCAGAAAAACCTTTGCCAATACAAAAAACGCTGTTATATTTGCATCCGCTAAGAGCAACGGTTTGGTAGTTCAGCTGGTTAGAATGCCTGCCTGTCACGCAGGAGGTCGCGGGTTCGAGTCCCGTCCAGACCGCAAAAAGCCTCATAATCATTTGATTATGAGGCTTTTTCATTTGTAAATATTTCTTTATTGTAATATTTGAGAACACAATTCTGATGTTGAATACATCTTGAAAGTCACCTTAGGCAATTCAGAAAAAATTATTGGAGTATATTTAGACAAAAGAAGCGGGAGCGGAAAAAACTAAACAGCGTAATTTTTTAGAAATTCGTGAAACACCATAGGTTTTAATTTTCTGTCCTCGCAATGCGCTACATAGGTGTTATAATTCTTTTTTGCAAAGCTTTGGACGGCTTCTGGGGTAATCAACTCCATAAATGATTTTGATTTCATAATAAACGGGTTTTTGGTTAGTGGCAAACTTTTACAAATTGAAAAAATAGCTGATTTTAATTAAAAACGAAATAAAAGTATAAAACACTTTTGAATAATCCAAAATAAAATACCGTTTATTTAATATAAATGACCATTTGTATTATAAAACAAGCCATTTGTTTATGATATCGAGCATCCTAATCTTAAAAATTTGTCTTAAAAAGAATGACTCAACCGATAATTTGGACATCGGCAAATGAGCTCACGAGCATATAAAATAAAATAATGATCGCGATCTTTTAAAATGGCCGTTTTTTTAAATGCGCGCCATTTTAGCTTGAATGATTTGTTGCAGACTGTTGAAATTTGACAATAAATAGTTAATTTCGCATATCGCTTTATATCTGGGCGTTTATGATAGGCAATGAATCAATATTTGAAGTAAAACGGTTATTAAACAAAAACAGCGCACTATGAAGGGAATTATATTGGCAGGCGGCTCCGGGACAAGATTGTACCCAATTACAAAAGGAACTTCCAAACAACTGTTGGCCATTTACAACAAGCCGATGATCTACTATCCGCTTTCTATTTTAATGCTTGCGGGAATCACCGAAGTGCTTATTATTTCCACACCGCAGGATTTGCCGAACTTCAAAAAATTATTGGGTGACGGATTGTCCGTCGGAATGAAATTCTCCTATAAAGAACAGCCATCACCGGAAGGTTTGGCCCAGGCTTTTATTCTGGGTGACGAATTTATCGGAAACGACGATGTTTGTCTGATTTTAGGCGACAATATTTTTTATGGCGCCGGCATTGAAAAACTGCTCAGCGATGCGGTAAAAACCGTTTCTGAGGAAAATAAAGCCTCTATTTTTGGCTATTATGTGCAAGATCCGCAAAGATATGGCGTGGCCGAATTTGATGCAGCAGGAAATGTGCTCAGCATCGAGGAAAAACCAACAAAACCAAAAAGCCATTATGCTGTGGTAGGCCTATATTTTTACCCAAACAGCGTGGTGAAAATTGCAAAAGGCATCAAGCCAAGTGCAAGAGGCGAACTGGAAATCACCACCGTGAATCAGGAATATTTGCAAGAAAATAAGCTAAAAACGGAGATTATGGGACGCGGTTATGCCTGGCTGGATACCGGCACTGAAGATTCCCTGCTTGAAGCTTCCAATTTTATCCAGACCATCGAAAAACGACAAGGCTTAAAAGTGGCCTGTATAGAAGAAATCGCCTACGAAAAAGGGTATATTTCAAAAGAACAGTTATTGGAATTGGCAAGTGAGTTTAAGAATAATGATTATGGTTCTTATTTGCTTAAATTGGTTAAGGCCCCCTAACCCCCGAAGGGGGGACAGAGCGTAAAAAAAACAGCTGGTAGCTGTTTTTAGCGATAGGGCCAGCCGGCGCGTTGGCAGAAATGGGCTAATTTTACAGAAAAAGATCATAAGACTAGATTTTTTTGTTACTTTTTTTATCAATGAAAAAAAGTAAAAGAAGAAATACCTGGAGTTGAAAGGGAACTTTTAGGACATAAATTATAACCATCAGGCAAAGAGAAAATTATAGCAATAAAACGCAAAATAGCAGCAATAGCAATTCAGAAGGATGATAAAAAAAGCCATTTGAATGATCAAAAAAAACACCGAATACCAAATGAAATTCAGCAAAACAAACATTCCCGACGTCATATTATGCCAACCAACCATCTTTAACGACGAGCGCGGTTACTTTTTTGAATCCTTCAACCAGGAAGTTTTCGAAAAACACCTGGGAAAAACCATTCATTTTTGTCAGGACAACGAGGCAAAATCCGCCAAAGGCGTTTTAAGGGGACTGCATTATCAGTTGCCGCCATATGCACAATCCAAATTGGTGCGGGTCATCTCGGGAAAAGTGCTGGACATTGCGGTGGACATCAGGAAAGGTTCTGCTACGTTCGGACAATATGTGGCTATTGAATTGAGCGAAGAAAACAAACACCAGCTTTTTATTCCGGCCGGATTTGCACACGGTTATGTGGTGTTGAGCGACGAAGCTGTATTTAGTTATAAAGTGGATAATTACTATCATAAAGCATCGGAAAGAGGGATTATTTTTAATGATTCTGAGCTGCAAATCGATTGGAAATTGGCTATAAGTGAATTGCTAATTTCTGAAAAGGACAAGATTCAGCCCGCATTTAACAAGGCTGATTTGTTTGAAAAAATATAGCAAATGATAAAGGTATTNNAATATGGTCGATTTTGAAGAAGTGGACAGCTATATTTCAACAAACAAGATCGATGTTATTGTGAACTGCGCTGCTTATACCCACGTGGATAAAGCGGAAGACGAGCCAAAAATTGCCGATGAAGTGAATCATTTTGCCGTCAGAAATTTGGGATTGATCGCCAAAAAGCACCAGCTAAAATTAATCCATATTTCAACCGATTATGTGTTCGACGGAAATTCAGGCATTCCTTATGCGGAAACTGATGCCGCCAATCCGCAAAATGCCTATGGGATCAGTAAATTAAATGGCGAAAAAGCATTGTTAAAAATCAACCCGAAGAATTCCATTATAATCCGGACTTCCTGGATGTATTCGGAATTTGGCAGTAATTTTGTCAAAACAATGTTGCGATTGAGCGATGAGAAGGAACAAATAAAAGTTGTTTCAGACCAAATAGGATCGCCGACTTATGCGAAGGATTTGGCGCTGGCCATTTTGCAAATAATTCCGGCAATCAACAATGAAGGCTTCCAAATTTATCATTATGCAAACAAAGGCCAGTGCAGCTGGTTTCAGTTTGCCGAAGCCATTATGAAAATCGCACAAAGGAATTGTCTAATTTTGCCCATAACATCAGCAGATTTTAAAACCAAAGCAAAAAGACCAAAATACAGTTTGTTGAATACCGATAAAATTCAAAATACGTTTAATCTCGAAATTCCTAATTGGGTGGATTCATTGAAAGAATGTATTTTGAAATTAAATATTAAAAGTTAAAATTCACCACAATTAATTCCCCTCTTGAGAGTGCCTGTCCCGCTTTTTTTGCGGGAGGTTAGGGGTGTGTAAAAAATGAAGATGAGAGGCTAAAGTATAAAGTGATAAAATAAGTTCTAAACATTAATTAAACCCAAATCAAAGAAGAACCGTCATATGAGTTTTTTCGTTTTAAAATAGGCTATTTTTTAGCGTTGGCTGACGGAGCAACCCAAAGAGCCGTGCGGCTGGGTTAGCGTTGGGGTCGGCGGTCTGGGTGATAGGACAGAGCGTTAAAAAAATGTTTGGTAAACATTTTTAGCGATAGGGCCAGCCGGCGCGTTGGCAAAAATGGGCTAATTTTACAGAAAAAGATCATCAGACTAGATTTTTTTGTTACTTTTTTTATCAATGAAAAAAAGTAAAAGATCAAATAGATGAATTAATATATGTTCGTTAAGGTTGATAATTAAAAACTTATAATTCAACATTCAACATTCAAAAATAATAATACCGACAACCAACAACAAAAAACCATGAAATCACTACTAATAACAGGCGGAGCCGGATTTATAGGATCAAATTTAGTGGAATACCTCATTGAAAAATATCCTGATTATCAAATTGTAGTACTCGATTTACTCACTTATGCAGGCAATGCCGAACATTTGAAATCGGTAAAAAACGCCAAAAACTTCACCTTTATCAAAGGGGATATTTGCGACAGGGCTTTGGTGGAACGTATTTTTCAACACCACATCATCAAAGGCGTTTTCCATTTGGCAGCAGAATCTCACGTGGACAATTCAATCCTGCGTCCCGATGTGTTTATAGAAACCAACGTAAAAGGAACCTTTACGTTACTGGATGTGGCTTATAAATATTGGATGGAAAAACCTTTTGTATTTAAAAGCGGACTTGAAAACAGTCGTTTTTTACACGTTTCTACCGATGAGGTTTACGGAACCTTGGGCGAAACAGGCCTGTTTACCGAACAAACACCTTATGCGCCAAATTCCCCTTACAGCGCCTCAAAAGCAGCCAGCGATATGATTGTGAGAAGTTACCATCATACCTACGGAATGAATACTATTATCACCAACTGTTCAAACAATTACGGACCCAAGCAGCACGATGAAAAGTTAATTCCGACAGTCATCAGAAAAGCATTGGCAGGGGAACCGATACCCATTTATGGCGAAGGAAAAAACATTCGTGATTGGTTGTATGTGCTGGATCATTGTAAAGGACTTGATTTGGCGTTTCATAAAGGTAAATACGGAGAAGTGTACAATATTGGTGGAAAAAATGAGCGAAATAATTTGGAGATTGCCGAAAAAATTTGTGAAATTTTGGATACCTTGGCACCTTTAAAAAACAAAAGTCATAAAAGTCTCATTGCCTTTGTGGAAGATCGTGCCGGCCACGATTTCAGGTATGCCATTGATGCCACCAAAATTGAAACCGAACTTGGCTGGAAAGCCGACGAGAATTTTGAAACGGGATTATTGAAAACCCTGAAATGGTATTTGGGGAAGTATAAAAGTTAAAAGCTCAAAGGTCAAAGGTCAAAGTGCAAAGGCTAAAGTGTAAAATAAAGACATGAATTTACTTAAATCTCAAATTCTTTATCGTAAGTATAATATTTAAAAAGCGTTAAAAATTTTTGAAGCCTTGGAGAAAATTTAGCTTTTGAAATATGGTTTTTAAAGAACGATTTTTTCAATCGGTCTTTAAAAAATACCTGACGAGAAAGTGCCTTTTCTTTTGGTTCGTTTTCTTTGGGCAAGCAAAGAAAATGAACAGAAATATGAATAAAGTTTATAAATTTGTTATTAGGTTACAATTAAAAATTAAAGAATCATTACAAACATATGTTAGCAGGTAAATAACCCATTCAACTGACATAGAGACATAATAACAAACAGATTGCCATACCGCAATAAATACGGTACAAGCAGCTTTTTTCAAAAGCTTCGCAATGACGAAACCGCCGGACTGCAAGACCGCAGGACTGCAAGACAAAAAACAGAAATAATGAGCATTAAAATAGCCATCATAGGCCTCGGTTACGTCGGACTCCCATTGGCACGACTATTCGCAACAAAATATCCCGTTGTTGGTTTCGACACCAGCAAACAACGCGTTGCAGCATTAAAAAACGGCACCGACAGCACCCTGGAAGTTGAAACAGAACTGCTGAAAGCAGTTTTGGTAAATGAAAATCCTTTTAACTCCCCTCCTTTGGAGGGGCTGGGGGAGGCTTTTGGGGGAGGCCGGGAGGGGGCCGGTTTATTTTGTTCCTCAGATATTTCCGATATTTCCGATGCCAATACCTACATCGTCACCGTTCCAACACCTGTCGATAAAAAAAACAAACCCGACTTTACGCCATTGGTAAAAGCGAGTGAAACCGTGGGCAAAGTAATCAAAAAGGGCGATATCGTAATTTACGAATCTACGGTATATCCAGGCGCTACGGAAGAAGTGTGCATTCCCATCATCGAGAAATTGTCAAAACTCACCTACAACATCGACTTTTTCGCGGGTTATTCCCCGGAACGGATCAATCCGGGCGACAAGGAGCATACCGTTGAAAAAATACTGAAAGTCACCTCGGGTTCCACGCCCGAAATTGGCATCAAAGTAAACGAATTGTATAAAAGTGTTATTACCGCAGGCACGCATTTGGCGCCTTCCATTAAAGTGGCCGAAGCGGCAAAAGTGATCGAAAATTCGCAGCGCGACATCAACATCGCTTTTGTGAACGAACTGGCCAAAATTTTCAATTTGTTGCACATAGACACCCACGCGGTATTGGAAGCCGCCGGTACAAAATGGAACTTTCTGCCTTTTAAACCGGGCTTGGTGGGCGGACATTGCATAGGCGTAGATCCTTACTATTTGGCGCAAAAAGCACAGGAAGTGGGTTACCATCCCGAAATTATTCTGGCCGGAAGAAGGGTAAACGACAGTATGGGACATTATGTGGCTTCAGAAGTGATCAAGCTGTTTGTCAAAAACGACAAAGAAATAAAAAACGCCAAAATTTTGGTGCTGGGCATTACCTTCAAGGAAAATTGTCCAGATGTGCGAAATACCAAAGTGGTCGATGTCATTAAAAATCTGGAGGATTTTGGCACTGAAGTAACCGTTTATGACCCTTGGGCAAATCCGGTAGAAGTGATGCGCGAATATGGATTGACTTGTCATTCCGAGCTTGCTTCCCCTTCTCCTTCGGAGAGGGGGTCAGGGGGTGAGGCCTTTGACGCCATCGTTTTGGCCGTTTCGCACAAAGAATTTTTATCGATGGATTTATACAAATACCTGAACAAAAATGGCGTAATTTATGACGTAAAAGGAGTGTTGAAAGGGAAAGTCCATGGGAAATTGTAAGGCCCCCTAACCCCCAAAGGGGGAATTGTTAAGGTATATAGCTAATTAGAATTATATAAAAGATTTTAGGATTTATAAAAGCATAAAATATTTAGAAATATTAACCAATAACCCAAATCAAAAAGAAGCGTCATATGATGTTTTTCGTAGTAAAATAGGTTATTTTTTAGCGTTGGCTGACGGAGCAACCCAAAGAGCCTCGTGGCTGGTGAAGCGGGGAAAAGGCGGTCTGGGTAAAGCCCCCTAGCCCCCAAAGGGGGAATTTAAAAAGTTTATAGAAAAAATTTTGAATTGAAAAGTCAAAATATGAATTTATACAGAATCATAAAATTCTTTATCGTAAGTATAATATTTCAAAAGCGTTAAAAATTTTTGAAGCCTTGGAGAAAATTTAGCTTTTGAAATATGGTTTTTAAAGAGCGATTATTTCAATCGGTCTTTAAAAAATACCTGACGAGAAAGGGCCTTTTCTTTTGGTTCGTTTTCTTTGGGCAAGCAAAGAAAATGAACAAAAACATGGATAAAGTTTTGAATACTATTAGGAGTTTACATTTAAAAATTAAAGGATCAATATAAGCTCAAGTTAGTTGGCAAATAACCTATTCAATAAATATAAAGACATAATAATTAACAGATTGCCACAGCTTTTTTCAAAAGCCTCGCAATGACAATCCCGATAGTTATCGGGACTGCATGAACTTAAGACATAAAAAAATGAAAAATTTCGCACTTATAGGAGCAAGTGGCTACATCGCGCCGCGACATATGAAAGCCATTAAAGAAACCAACAACACTTTAATCGCGGCTTTAGATAAATTCGACAGCGTAGGCATCATCGACAGTTATTTTCCAAATGCCGATTTCTTTACGGAATTCGAACGTTTCGACCGCCATATTTCCAAACTGAAATTTGAAAAAAACACCCAATTGGACTATGTGAGCATTTGCACCCCAAATTATTTGCACGATGCCCACATCCGTTTTGCATTGCGTCAGGGTGCCGATGCCATTTGCGAAAAACCCTTGGTACTCAACCCTTGGAACATCGATGCCTTGGCCAATATCGAAAAAGAAACAGGCAAAAAAGTTTATAATATCCTGCAATTGCGGGTGCATCCGAGCATCATCGCTTTGCGTGAAAAAATAGCTTCCGGTCCGAAAGACAAGATTTACGACGTGGATTTAACCTATTTAACCTCGCGCGGACATTGGTATTACACCTCTTGGAAAGGCGACATCACTAAATCGGGCGGCATCGCCACCAACATTGGCGTTCACTTTTTCGATATGCTGTCTTGGATCTTTGGCGACCTCAAACAAAACATCGTGCACATCAACACCCACGACCGTTCTGCAGGGTACTTAGAGTTTGAAAAAGCAAGGGTACGCTGGTTTTTATCCACCAATTTTGAAGTGTTGCCCGATGCTGTTAAAGCCAAAGGACAAACCACCTACCGTTCCATTACCATTGAAGGCGAAGAACTCGAATTCAGCGGTGGCTTTACCGATTTGCATACTGTTTCCTATCAGGAAATTATTGCGGGCAATGGGTACGGACTCGAAGCACCGCGCCAGGCCATCGAAATAGTTCACAGCATCCGCCACGCACAACCCATCGGCCCAAAAGGTGACTACCATCCTTTTGTGTTGAAACCATTGGCCAAACATCCTTTTGAGAAGTAATATAAAAAAGTTAAAAGTTAAAAGTTAAAAGTTAAAAGTTAAAAGTTCTCCACACTTAACTCCCCTCTAGAAGCCTGTCCTATATTTAGTACAGGAGGGCAGGGGGTGTGCTTTTTCTTTTGGCCAATAAATCTTCAACCAACCCAACTATTTTTTTATTTTTCCCCAACCCTAAAGAAGAAATAATTTAAAAAATTAAGTTCAAAGCATAATTTAAATTCAAATTAAAGAATAACTGTCATATGATTTTTTTCGTTGTAAAATATTGAAATTTTTAGCNNAGCAACCCAAAGAGCCGACTTAAAAAGCCAATATTTTAACAATACATCTCGGCGGTCTGGGTGATGTGGATTAAAAAAATTCAATTTATTTTACAGAAAAAGATCATCAGACTAGACTTTTTTGTTACTTTTTTGGGCGATGCAAAAAAGTAAAGAACACAGATCATTGCGAGAAGGGTTACTGAGGCGAAGCCAAAAAATCCGACGCGGCAACCTGCCGTGAACTAACTTAATCTCATAAGAAAGTAGTTGTGAACTAACTTAATCACCTAACCAATCTTTTCCCCATAAAACTTTCCAATTAAATAAAAAACGAGTACTTTTGTTGCTCAATAATCATGCTAAAACTATGTTAGAGTCCCTAATCACCTCAAAAACCCGCATCCGCATCCTGGTAAAGTTTTTCATAAACGCAGCCAATATGGGACATTTACGCGGTTTGGCCGAGGAGATGAACGAATCCACCAACGCCATTCGCAAAGAACTAAACAACCTTTCCAAAGCCGGTTATCTGGAAAAAGAAGCGATTCAAAACCGCATTTCCTATAAAGCCAATACCAGCCACCCATTATTTGCCACCCTTCAAAAAATTGTGTACCAACATTTGGGACTCGATGCCATTGTGGTGATGATTTTGGAACGTATGGGCGAAGTAAAAAAGATTGTGGTCATCGGAGATTATGCCGAGGGAAAAGATTCAGGCACCATAGAAGTGGTGGTGGTAGGCGCTGCCCTGAACACAGAATACATCGAACAGCTGGCAGTGAAAATTGAAGAACAAATCAGCCGTAAAGTGCAATTTTTAATCACCCAGGAATATAAGGGAAAGGGATTGACGATATATGAAGGAATGGCCCCCTAACCCCCGAAGGGGGAATTGTTAAGGTATATAGCTAATTAGAATTATATAAAAGGTTTTTGGATTTATAAAAGCATAAAATATTTAGAAATATTAACCAATAACCCAAATCAAAAAGAACCGTCATATGATTTTTTTCGTTTTAAAATAGGCTATTTTTTAGCGTTGGCCGACGGAGCAACCCAAAGAGCCTCGAGGCTGGCGAAGCGATGGGAGAGGCAGTCTGGGTAAAGCCCCCTAACCCCCGAAGGGGGAATTGATAGTGGAAATGTGAAAACTCAATCGTGAAAGCGAAAACAAATTTCGTCATTGTACTTCTGTAAAGCTCCTTAAAATCGACGTCATTGCGAGGTGTTATGGAGCGATAGCGAAAGAACAACGCGGCAACCTATTGTGAACTACCGAAATGTAGTGGGCAAACTGTTAATACAGTAGCATTAAGTTAATAATAAGTAAAAAACCGCACGACTGCAAGATCGCACGACTGCATCCCGATAGCTATCGGGACAAAAAAGAAAGAATAAAACAACTATGACCTGGTTCGCATTATATACCAAACCAAGATCCGAAAAAAAAGTCGCAGATCGCTTAGCGCAATCCGGCATAGAAGTATATTGCCCAATGGTCACGCAAATAAAACAATGGTCAGACCGGAAGAAAAAAACGGAAACACCCCTTATTCCTTCTTATGTGTTTGTGAACAGGGAAGAAAAAAACAGAAACGATGTTTTTGA
The DNA here is from genome assembly GCA_003516285.1 of Lutibacter sp. Lineage (GTDB taxonomy): Bacteria > Bacteroidota > Bacteroidia > Flavobacteriales > Flavobacteriaceae > Lutibacter. The sequence goes on from DPCK01000084.1 coordinate 32,605, forward strand.
AGTTCCCGGCGTGGTGCGTTACCTCTTTTGGCTGGGAAAACCTGCCATAGTTAGGAATAATGAAATTTTGGCCCTGCAGGAAAGCTTAAAAGAAACACTGTCATCGGTAGCAATAACCGCCTATAAAACGGGGGATACCATCCATATTCCTGACGGACCCTTTAAAGGAAAAGAAGGCATCGTAAAACAAGTGAGCAATACCAAATTGCAACTCGTATTAAAAGAGCTGGGAATGTTAATTACCCTGACCAAAGAAGAAAAAAAATAAGAAACCCCGGGGTTTCAAAAACATAAAAAAATTACCTTTGTTGGCTTAAAAATGGGACTGACCGGGCGAAGCCATGACATGAGGAGTTGGAAGCCCTTAAAAAAATTACACGGATTAACACAAATTAATCCGAATTAAACCGAATTTAACGAATGGATTCCATAGATAAAATAGTTTATAAAGAAGAAAGCTTTAAAATTATTGGTGCTTGTATGAAAGTTCATCGCTCATTAGGTGCAGGATTCTTGGAGGCGGTTTATGAAGAAGCATTGGAAAAGGAATTTCAAATCCAAAATATCCCTTTTAAAAAACAAGTGAAATTGGAATTATTTTATGACAATCAGAAATTAAAAAAACAGTATAGGGCAGACTTCGTATGTTATGATACCATTATTTTGGAAATAAAAGCAGTAGTTCAAATACCTATTGCATTTAATGCACAGTTGAAAAATTATCTAAAATGCACAAAAATGGAATTGGGAATGCTCATTAATTTTGGCACACCCTCTTTAACTTATAAAAGAATATTAAATTCACCCAATTCACCCAATTCACCCAATTCGCATAATTCGGATTAATTCGTATTTAAAATTCGTATATAATGAATATAGCAGTAATAGGCACCGGATATGTAGGACTCGTTTCAGGAACTTGTTTCTCGGAAATGGGAAATAAAGTAACCTGCGTAGATATTGATGCCAATAAAATCGACAACCTGAATAAAGGAATCATTCCAATTTATGAACCGGGCTTGGAACCTATGGTCCTAAAAAACGTGACAGATGGCAACTTGTTTTTCACCACCAATTTTGAGCAAGCCATTAAAAATACCGAAATCGTATTTATCGCCGTAGGCACCCCAATGGGGGATGATGGCTCAGCCGATCTTCAATATGTATTGGCAGTGGCCAAATCCATCGGGGAAACGATGCAAAAACGATTGGTGGTGGTCGACAAATCTACCGTGCCCATCGGAACGGCCGACAAGGTAAAAGCAACCATCCAAACAGCATTGGACAAAAGAAAGGCAAACATAGAATTTGACGTGGTCTCAAACCCTGAATTTCTGAAAGAAGGTGCTGCCATTATCGATTTTATGAAACCCGACCGGGTGGTCATAGGATCGGACAGCGACTACGCCATCGAAAAAATGAAACAATTGTACGCGCCATTCTCTATGTCACACGAGCGTTTTATCGTGATGGACGTCCGTTCCGCCGAAATGACCAAATACGCCGCGAATGCGATGCTGGCCACCAAGATTTCTTTTATGAATGAAATTGCCAATATTTGTGAAAAAGTGGGTGCCGACGCCAATCAGGTGCGTATCGGCATTGGTTCCGACAGCAGAATAGGCTATGGATTCATTTATCCCGGATGCGGTTACGGAGGCTCTTGTTTCCCAAAAGACGTAAAAGCCTTGATGAAAATTGCCGAAGAACACCAATACCATCCAAAATTAATCACCTCGGTGGAAGAAGTGAACGATGCCCAAAAATTGGTGGTAGCCCATAAAATAGTAAAACGTTTTGGCGAAGATTTAACCGGAAAAACGTTTGGCGTATGGGGACTGGCCTTCAAGCCGGGAACCGATGATATGCGCGAAGCCCCTGCCATTTATATCATTAAAGAATTGGTTAAAAGAGGTGCCAAAATCCAGGCATACGACCCAAAAGCGATGGAAGAGGCAAAAGACTTTTATTTAAAAGACACCAAAAATGTAGTGTATGTCAGTTCAAAATACGAGGCCTTAAAAAATGCAGATGCGATGGTGTTGCTCACCGAATGGAAAGAATTCCGTTCCCCCGATTTTGAGGAAATAAACAAATTATTAAAAACCCCAGTCATTTTCGACGGCCGCAACCAATACAATATTTTTAACCTGGAAGAAAAAGGGTTTGAGTATTATCAAATAGGGAGGACAGAGCGTTAAAAAAATGTTCAGTGAACATTTTTAGCGATAGGGCCAGTTGGCGCGTTGGGCCTTATAGTTCAAAGCTAATTAAAACCGACGTCATTGCGATGGAGCAACGAAATGAAATGAAGTAGCGACTGCGGCAACCTGTCCCGAACTAACTTAATCATCTAAGAAACCTGTTGTGAACTAACGAAATGTATTATGGCAAACTGTTTATACAGTAGCCGTATTAACATAATTAAAATATACAAGATCTTTAAAAAATCACACAACCCTAACACAAAACAATTCGCCCAATTCGGATTAATTCGTGAAAATTCGTAACAAAAATTCGTACAAAATGAAAAAAAAAGCAATCATAGTAAGCGGCTATTTTAACCCTGTTCATAAAGGGCATATTGAATATTTTAACAAGGCAAAAGCACAAGGTGACAAATTATTTGTTATTGTAAATAATGATTTTCAGCGTGAATTAAAAGGATCTAAAGAATTTCAAACCGAATCAGAGCGGGTATTTATAGTGGAGAATTTGAAAGCGGTGGATAAGGTATTTTTATCGATTGATCAAGATCGGACAGTTTGCGAAACAATCCGTTTAATAAGTCAGGAACTTTCAAACGAGTATCAGTTAGGATTTGCAAATGGAGGAGATCAAAACAATACTTCAATACCTGAAGTGCCGGTTTGTAAAGAGTTGGGCATAGATTTAATAGATGGTTTAGGAGAAAAAATTCAATCGTCTTCTTGGTTGTTGAATAAATAAAATAATTGGATAACAATAAAAAAATATGGAACACGATAAAAGACCATGGGGAGAATATTGGGTATTGGAAGATGCACCAACACATAAAGTAAAAAGAATTTTGGTGTACCCGGGAGGGCGTTTGTCTTACCAGTACCACCACCAGCGCGCCGAAGTATGGACAATGGTTTCCGGGGTGGGAAGAATCACTTTAGATGGAGAAATAAAAGACTATGCGGCAGGAGAAACCGCCATCATTCCTTTGGGTGCCAAACACCGAATTGAAAATCCTTTCACAGCACCCTTGGTTTTTATTGAAGTGCAGCACGGCACTTACTTCGGGGAAGATGACATTGTGCGCATTGAAGACGATTATCAAAGGGCTTAATAAAAATAATATGATTTATAAAAACTCAAAAATTTACATTGCAGGCCATATGGGAATGGTGGGCAGTGCCATTAAGAGAACATTGATTGCCAAAGGCTATAAAAACATCATTGGAGCCACCAGCAAAGACCTTGATTTAAAAAATCAGCAGGCGGTAAATGATTTTATTACGCAGCACAATCCTGAGGTAATCATTGACGCGGCGGCAAGGGTTGGCGGCATATTGGCCAACAGCAATTATCCTTACCAGTTCCTGATGGAAAATATGCAGATTCAGAATAATTTAATCGATGCAGCTTTACAGGCCGGCATTGAAAAATTTATTTTCCTGGGAAGTTCTTGCATCTATCCAAAATTGGCGCCTCAGCCTTTAAAAGAAGAATATTTGTTAACAGGTCCTTTAGAACCCACCAACGAATGGTATGCCATTGCAAAGATTTCAGGCGTAAAAGCTTGTGAAGCCATCAGAAAACAATACGGCAAGGATTATGTAAGTCTCATGCCAACCAATTTATACGGCACCCACGACAATTTCGATTTAAATACTTCCCACGTATTGCCGGCGATGTTGCGAAAGTTTCACGAAGCAAAATTAAATAACAACGCACCTGTCGAACTATGGGGAAGCGGAACACCAATGAGGGAATTTCTCTTTGTGGATGATATGGCAGAAGCCGTGGTTTTCGCCCTAGAAAACAAACTTCCCGAATACCTGTATAACATAGGAACCGGCGAAGATTTAACCATCAGGGAATTGGCTGAAACCATCCAAAAAATCACAAAACATCAGGGAAAAATTATCTGGGACGCCACCAAACCCGACGGCACCCCAAGAAAACTATTAGATGTCTCAAAAATGCACCAATTGGGCTGGAAACACAAACTAAACCTGGAGCAAGGCATCCAAAAAACCTATGACTGGTTTTTGGAGAACGTAGAAAACGTAAAGAAAAATAACACGATAACCAACGAATAGCTTTTATTACCACAATCAATTTTTCACCCCGACCCTAAAGGGAGAAATTGATTTTAGAAGTTTAGAGATGCTAACATGAAAATAAATAAATTATAACAAAATTTGAATCGCTAATAAAAGAAGCCCGTCATATGATTTTTTTCGTCGTAAAATATTGAAATTTTTAGCGCTGGCCGACGGAACAATCCAAAGAGCCTCGCGGCTGGAGAAGCGGATGGAAAGGCGGTCTGGATGCTGGGGTTAAAAAAATTCAATTCATTTTACAGAAAAAGATCAGTAGACTAGATTTTTTGTTTCTTTTTCATCAATGGAAAAAGAAAAAACATAAAATGAGATATAATCAGTGTTATTAGTTTACAATTAAAAATTAAAGGATCAATATAAATTAATGTTAGTAGGTAAATAAACCAATCAACCAGCATAGAGACATAACAATTAACAGATTGCCATACCGCACCAAATGCGGCACAAGCAGTTTTTTCCAAAAACTTCGCAATGACGAGACCGCACGACCGCACAACCGCACGAATGCAAGACTGCAAGACCGCACGACCGCAAGACTGCACGACCGCAAGACAAATAAAGACCAACAAAAAAACACCACTATGAGCACACAACAAAAAACAGCCTTCATCACAGGAGTAACAGGCCAAGACGGCGCATACCTATCAGAGTTCTTACTAAAAAAAGGCTACATCGTTCACGGATTAAAAAGACGTACTTCCTTATTCAATACCGACAGAATAGACCATTTATACCAGGATCCACACGTAGAAAACCAAAACTTCATATTGCATTATGGGGATATGACAGACAGTACCAATCTTATTCGCCTAATAAAAGACATCCAGCCCGATGAAATTTACAATTTGGCAGCGATGAGTCACGTGGCAGTATCATTCGAAACACCTGAATATACCGGAAATGCGGATGGATTGGGAACGCTTCGTATATTAGATGCGGTGCGTTTGTTGGGATTGGAAAAGAAAACCCGTATTTACCAGGCCTCAACGTCTGAGTTGTACGGAAAAGTACAGGAAGTGCCGCAATCTGAAACCACGCCATTTTATCCGCGTTCACCTTATGCAGTGGCGAAGATGTATGCTTATTGGATTACCGTAAATTATAGAGAAGCTTATGGAATGTTTGCCTGCAATGGCATTTTGTTTAACCACGAATCACCTGTACGTGGAGAAACTTTTGTAACACGTAAAATTACAAGAGCCACTTCCCGCATTGCTTTGGGCTTACAGGACAAATTGTATTTAGGAAACCTTGATGCCAAACGCGACTGGGGCCACGCCAAAGATTATGTGCGTATGATGTGGATGATTTTGCAGGCAGACGAAGCCGAAGATTGGGTAATTGCCACAGGCAAAACCACTCCGGTAAGGGATTTTGTGCGTATGAGTTTTGCCGAAGTAGGCATCACCCTTCGTTTTGAAGGCGAAGGCGTAAATGAAATTGGTATTATTGACAGTATTGACCAGAAAAAATATGATGAAATAATTTTAAACACGATTAACGGAAAACCGACAACTGATAACGGACAACGTCCTACAGTAGGTCAGGTAGTATTATCCGTCGACCCTAAATATTTCCGACCAACAGAAGTTGATTTATTAATTGGTGACCCAACAAAAGCCAAAACCAAACTGGGTTGGGAATGTAAATATGATTTACAAGCTTTGGTGAAAGAAATGATGCAAAGTGATGTGAAATTGATGCAGAAAGACCAATACTTAAAAGATGGTGGTTATACCACGTTGAATTATTTTGAGTAAAAGTAAAATTTACCACAATTAATTCCCCTCTCGAGAGGGGTTAGGGGTGTGTAAAAAACATGAAAAAAATAAAATTATCGTAAAATAAATCCTTTATCCCAGCCCTAAAGGGAGGGATTTATTTCACAAAACTAAATTTCAATAGTTTATCTAGATTTTTTGGCTCCCTTTAGGGCGGGGTAAAACAAAAAATCGGCTTTTGAAGCAACTTCCTGAGAACCAGCGCAGAACAAAAAGAAACAAATAAGAAAAGCAACACACCACTAAATAACAATGTTCACAATCACTTTAAAAAACAATAAAACTTTTCAATGTTCAGCAAATGACACATTGATTGAAGGTGCCAGAAAAGCTGGAATAACCTTAGAGCACAGTTGTCTTTCCGGAAGATGTTCAAGTTGTAAGGTGATGGTTGATGATGGTTCGTCTGAACCAACGATGGATGAGGTTGCTTTAAGCCAAAAAGAAAAGGAAGACGGATTTATACTTTCTTGTGTCAGAACTCCTAAAACGGATATGGTGATTCGGGCAGAAGATTTAAGTGAATATAAATTAGCGGTACCAAAAACATTGCCGGCTAAAATTAAAAACATTGAAAAATTAACGGAAGATGTATTAAAAGTAGAACTCCGTTTCCCACCTAACCAACCATTAAATTTTATGGCCGGTCAATATGTGAATGTGATAAAAGGGAATATTAAAAGAAGTTATTCCATAGGAAATTCATCAAAAGAAAACACAGGCATTGAACTTTTTATTAAAAAATACCCAGACGGACTTTTAAGTCAGTATTGGTTTAATGAAGCTAAAATCAATGACCTTTTGAGAATAGAGGGGCCAAGAGGTACTTTTTTTATAAGAAACAATGCCAGTTACAAAAACATCATTTTTTTGGCAACAGGCACAGGAATTGCGCCGGTGAAGTCAATGTTGGAATCGATAGCGGGTTTATCGGAAGATTTTAAAAACAAAAATATCTATGTCTTTTGGGGTGTAAAATTTGTTAACGACTTGTTCTGGTCTTCTGAAAATTTAGGCTTGAATATAAAATATTTCCCAGTGTTATCAAGGGAAAAAACACCATCCACAGAAGTTGGCCATATTCAGGATGTTTTATTAAGTAAAAATATTGACTTAAAAGAAAGTGTCGTATATGCCTGTGGTTCAAATGATATGATTCACGAGGCAAAAAATAAATTAACTGAAAATGGATTGCCGGATTTTAATTTTTATTCGGATGCATTTGTAACCTCAAACTAGATAATAAAAAATATGAAAGCAGTAATATTAGCGGGTGGATTAGGAACCCGATTGAGCGAAGAAACAGTATCCAAACCAAAACCTATGGTTGAAATTGGAGGAAAACCTATTTTATGGCACATTATGAAAACGTATTCACATTATGGAATCAATGATTTCATCATTTGTTGCGGGTATAAAGGTTATGTCATCAAGGAATATTTTGCCAATTATTTTTTACACGAATCGGACATTACTTTTAATATGAAAGACAATAAAATGGTGGTTCATACAGAAAGGGCAGAACCTTGGACAGTGACATTGGTTGATACCGGTGATGATTCTATGACGGGAGGCCGGTTAAAAAGAGTAGCGCCATATTTAAAAGGTGAAGAAAGTTTTTGTTTTACCTATGGCGATGGTGTTGCAGATATTGATATCAAAGCACTAATTGAATTTCACAGAGCGCACGGAAAAGAGGCAACGCTAACAGCGACCTTTCCTCCCGGCCGATTTGGGGCTTTGGAAATTGTAAATGGCGAAGTGAAACAGTTTCAGGAAAAACCGAGGGGTGACGGTGCTTTAATAAATGGAGGGTTTTTTGTGTTGTCACCTAAAGTAATCGACAGAATAGCCGATGACACTACTATATGGGAACAAGGACCTTTAAAAGGCTTGGCGGCCGACAACCAATTAATGGCATTTAAGCACGAAGGTTTCTGGCAGCCTATGGATACCTTAAGAGATAAAATGCATTTAGAGGAATTATGGGATTCAAATAAAGCACCTTGGAAATTATGGAAGGAGTAAAAGGAAAAGTAAATCCTTCTTTTTGGAAGGGTAAAAAAGTGTTTTTAACAGGACATACCGGTTTTAAAGGAAGCTGGTTGGCATTATGGTTGCAATCAATGGGAGCAATCGTAAAAGGCTATGCTTTGGAACCACCCACAAATCCTTCCCTGTTTTTGGAAGCAAAAGTTGGAGACAAAATGGATTCCCAAATAGGAGACATTCGGGATTTGGAAATGTTGAAAAAAAGTATGACAGCTTTTAACCCGGAAATATTAATTCATTTGGCAGCTCAGCCATTGGTAAGGTTGTCTTATCTTGAACCTGTTGAAACCTACACCACAAATGTAATAGGAACGGTAAATGTATTGGAAGCCGCAAGGTCTTGCCCAAATTTAAAGGCAATTGTATCTGTAACTACAGATAAATGTTATGAAAACAAAGAATGGGCTTGGGGCTATCGTGAAAATGAACCAATGGGAGGCCACGACCCTTACAGCAACAGCAAAGGCTGTGCAGAATTGGTTACATCTGCATATCGACGTTCATTTTTTCATACTGCGGATACGGCTTCAATAGCAACTGCAAGAGCAGGAAATGTAATTGGAGGTGGCGATTGGGCGGAAGACAGATTGATCCCCGACATTTTAAAAGCATTTGAAAAATCACAACCGGTGATAGTTCGCAATCCTTTGTCAACAAGGCCTTGGCAACATGTGTTGGAACCACTTTCCGGTTATTTGGTTTTAGCGCAACAATTGTTTGAAAAAGGCGATGAATTTGCGGAAGCCTGGAATTTTGGACCAAAAGATGAGGATTGCAAGCCTGTAAATTGGATTCTGGATAAAATGGTGGCGGATTGGGGCAACGGAGCAAGTTGGGAATTGGATAAAAACAACAACCCACACGAAGCTGGTTTTTTGAAATTGGATTGTTCCAAAGCAGCCGCTCGGTTGGAATGGCATCCTAATTGGAATTTAGAACACACCTTAAATTTAATTGTCAATTGGCACCAAGATTGGCGTGCAGGGAAAAATATGAATGAAAAATGCTTGCAGGAAATAGCAGCTTATACAAAATAAAATACAAATGGAAAGTAAAGAAATCTTAGAAAATATCAGAAAAGAAATAGCATTGCTGGTTGAAAAATATACGACTGAAGCCTACAAGCAAAAAGCTTTCGTGCCGGGTGAATCTGTAATTCCGCCTGCCGGTAAAGTGTTAGGCAATGAAGAAATTCAAAATATGGTTGACGCCTCCTTAGATGGCTGGTTAACCACCGGACGTTTTAATGCGGCATTCGAAAAGAAATTGGCCACGTTTTTAGGGGTAAAATACTGTATTTCGGTAAACTCGGGTTCCTCAGCGAATCTGGTTGCTTTCAATACCTTAACCTCTTCAAAATTAGGGGAAAGAGCCATTAAGAAGAGGGATGAAGTGATTGGTGTAGCGGCTGGCTTTCCTACAACCGTAAATCCAATTGTGCAATTTGGAGCAATTCCGGTGTTTGTGGATGTGGACATTCATACCCATAACATCAATGCCGATTTAATCGAAGCGGCAATTTCTCCTAAAACAAAAGCCATTATGTTGGCGCATACACTAGGAAATCCTTTCAATTTAGCGAAGGTGAAAGAAATTTGTGAAAAACACAACTTATGGCTTATTGAGGATTGTTGTGATGCTTTGGGCGCAACGTATAACAACCAATTGGTGGGTACTTTTGGGGATATTGCAACACTAAGTTTTTATCCGGCACACCACATCACTATGGGTGAAGGTGGTGCCGTTTTTACCAACAATGCCGAGTTAAAATTAATAGCAGAATCGTTTAGAGATTGGGGAAGGGATTGTTATTGCGCTCCCGGTTGTGATAATACCTGTGGTTGCCGTTTTGAGCAACAGCACGGCGAATTGCCTTTTGGGTACGATCATAAATATGTATATGCACACTTAGGCTACAATTTAAAAATTACCGATATGCAGGCCGCTTGCGGATTGGCACAATTGGACAAAGCCAATGGCTTTATTCAAAAAAGAAGAGAAAATTTTAGATTGTTGTTTGACGCCTTAAGAAACTTAACCGATTTTATAGAACTGCCAGTGGTTACACCCAACAGCAACCCGTCCTGGTTTGGTTTTCCCATCACGCTTAAAAAGGACTGTGGGGTAAACAGGGTAGATTTATTAAAGTTTTTGGACCAAAACAAAATTGGCTCTCGATTGTTGTTTGCAGGTAATTTAACCAAACAACCTTATTTTAAGGAGTTAGAATATCGAGTGGTGGGTGAATTAACCAATACCGACATTACGATGAACGATACCTTTTGGATTGGTTTATATCCTGCCTTGGGACAAGAACATTTTGAATTCGTGGCAGAAAAAATGGAAGAATTTTTTGGTCTAAATTTCTAAAGAAATGAACATTGAGAAAACAGCATTAGAAGGGGTTTATATCATCAATAATTTTGTGGCTCAAGATGAAAGGGGGACTTTTGTCAAGACATTTAACAAGCAGGATTTTGAAAATAATAAACTAAATTTTGAGATTAGAGAATCGTATTATTCCATATCTAAAAAGGATGTAATACGTGGAATGCATTTTCAATTACCTCCAAGTGATCACGAAAAATTGGTTTACGTACCTTGTGGTTCAATTATAGATGTTGTTGTAGATCTTCGAAAAAAATCTCTCTCTTACAAGAAATTTATTGCTGTTGAATTAACAGCTGAGAATAGAAAATCAATTTATATTCCTAAAGGATTGGCACACGGTTTCCAGTCAATGGAAGACAATACCATTACGGTTTATAATGTTGGAACAGAATATAATTCAAAATCAGATCAAGGGATTAAGTTTGATTCTTTTGGTTTTGATTGGCAGGCTAACAATATAATTATGTCTTCAAGAGATAAGGAGTTTATGACATTAGATTCTTTTTGTGAAAATAATCCTTTTTAATGATGAAAAATATAGTTATAACTGGAGCAACAGGTTTTGTTGGGTCGAATTTGGTTAGATGCTTGTTAAAAAAAAATTTCAAAGTTTATGTTATTCTTAGATTAGATTCTGATTTAACAAATTTATCAGATATAAAAGAGGAAATTGAAATTTTCAGATATGATAATGAGATTAGTAATTTGATTGACTTCTTAACTGTTGTTAAGCCAATAACAGTTTTTCATTTAGCTTCAAATTTTATTGCTGAACACGAACCACATCAAATTGATTCATTGATTCAAAGTAATATTACTGTTGGACTTCATTTATTGGAAGCTATGAAAGTATCTGGAACAAAACATTTAATAAATACAGGAACATCTTGGCAGCATTATAATAATGATGAATATAATCCAGTATGTTTATATGCTGCAACAAAGCAAGCATTTGAAACTTTAATTGAATATTATGTTCAAGCGGAAAATTTTAAAGTGATCACATTGAAATTATTTGATACTTATGGAGAAACAGATACCAGACCAAAACTAATTAATTTGCTAAATAAGTTTGCGAATGAAAATACAGTATTGAATATGTCACCAGGTGAACAGATACTGAACTTAGTACATATTTCGGATGTTTGTGAGGCCTATTATTTAGCAAATGAACTTATTCAAAAAGAAAATTTTACGGGTCATAAAAAATATGCTATTGAAAGTAGTGAAAGCCTTAAATTAAAAGATATAATTTCTTTATTTGAAAAAATCTCAGGCAAAAAGGTAAATGTAATTTGGGGAGGTAAACAATATAGGAAAAGAGAAGTTATGTCTGTTTGGAATAAAGGTGTCAGGCTTCCAAATTGGAAACCCATAATAACTTTGAAAGAAGGACTATCTAGATATAAATCAAAATAAAAAGATTTATGAATAAAATAGCAGCTTTTGTGAAAGTAGTAATTGATTTATTAGTTGTAAAAATTGAATAAAATAAAAGAAATAAATATTTTTAGATGATTAAAGTCTCAAAAAAAGACATTTATTGGGGTTATTTTGCACAAATATTTTCTGTGGCATCTGGTCTTGTCACCCTGCCACTTATATTAAAATTACTGTCAGCTGAGGAGATTGGGATGAATTATCTAATGCTTACTTTAGGGGCCTTAGTCGCACTTTTCGATTTTGGTTTTACCCCTCAATTTAGTAGAAATATTACCTATGTTTTTAGCGGAGCACAAGTATTAAGAAAAGAAGGGTTATCTGTTTCAGAATCTGGTATTATAAATTACCGATTGTTAGCAACTATGATTCATACAGCTAAGTTTGTATACAGACGTTTAGCTTTAATTGTTTTCTTAGTCCTGCTTAGCTTAGGAACAATTTATATTTATTATGTGACAAATGGTTTTACCAATATTGACAATTCTTTATCAATCTGGTTACTGTTTTCTGTAGGTACTTTTTTTAATATTTTTTACGCTTACTATGCATCTTTACTCATAGGCAAGGGCTTGATTATGCAGTCCAAAAAAGCACTGGTATATTCTAGGTTAGTATATATTATATTAACTTTTGTTTTTTTGTATTCAGGATTGGGTTTGATGGGTGTTGTGCTCGCCAATTTAATTGCGCCATTTGTAAATAGGTATATTTCCTATCATTATTTTTTTACAAATGAATTAAATGAGAAGATTAATGGTTTTGATATATCCAAAAAAGAAAAAGTTGAATTGTTCGAAATTGTATGGTACAATGCAAAAAAATTGGGATTGGTTTTTGTCGGATCCTATGCCATTAATAAATTAAGCATTTTTTTAGCTGGGTTGTTTCTTTCTCTTGCCGAAATAGCCTCTTACGGTTTAATGATTCAACTTTTTGGATTGCTGTCAATGGTTTCAGGTATGTTTTTTGGTGTGTTCCAACCTCGATTTGCAAGTTTACGAAGTAAAGGAGATAATAAAACGTTGGTTCGAGAGTTTGCTTTTAGTATGAATATTTACTATTTGACATTTATAGTAGGCTCAATTTTCCTTTTGTATTTTGGCCCCTATCTTTTATCTCTAATCAGTTCAAATGTGATACTACCTTCTACTACCATAGTATTTTTATTTGCAATCATTCTTTTTCTTGAGGGAAATCATTCTAATTTTGCAACGTTGATAGTAACAAATAATAATGTTCCATTCGTGAAATCTGCTTTGATTGCGGGTTTTTTTATCGGGTTGGGAGATTATATTTCTTTGAGGTACACTGGGTATGGAATATTAGGCCTTGTGCTGGTTCAAGGCTTAGTTCAAATTGCTTATGCAAATTGGAAATGGCCATTGGTGGTATTTAATGATTTTCAAATTAATTTCAAAGCATTTTTATTACTAGGTATGAATGAATCTTTTAATCGTTTAAAATTACAATTATATGGTAGATGAAAAAACAGATTTTTTTGAGAACACAGATAATTTTGCAAAAACCGCAAATATTCCCTCGATTCAGATAATAACTTGCGATTTCGATTTTAAGCCAAAGATTTCTATTGTAATTCCTACATATAAACGGGTGGATCTTTTAAAAGAAGCCATTGATAGTGCGATTCACCAGATTGGTTACGAAAACTATGATATTTTAGTGGTCGATAATGACCCTGAAAGGTATTGTGATACAGAGGCCCTATTGATGTCTTATAATTGCAGTCGTTTAATCTATTATAAAAATACTGAAAATATAGGCATGTTTGGTAATTGGAATCGATGTATTGAATTGGCTAGAGGGGAATGGACTTGTATGTTGCATGATGATGATAAACTTGAATCTAATTATTTGAGAGATTTATCAGAAATAATCGATAGTAAGTCCGATGCAGGATTTATTTCATGTCGGTTAAAGTTACTTAACCAAAATAAAGATGAGAATAAAAATTTTAAAAATAATATTTTAAGAAGCTTAAGGGTTTTTTCGGATAGTTTTTTGAAGGTTTCAAAAGTCAATAATAATGATTTTTTATTTGGTTTTAATGCTTATTTAGTTGGAAGTTGTTTCAAGAAAGAACTAGCTATTCAAATAGGAGGATTTAACGCAGACTACTTTCCTTCAGCAGATTACTATTTTGTTGTAAAATTCCAATATAACTTCAATAATGTGTACCATTTAAGAAAGAAGAATTATATTTATAGGATTTTAAATAACGAATCACTCAACTTAACTACTAGTCGTTTTTTCTTGATAAATGATTTTCATTTTCAGAATTTTTTAATAAAATACAATAGATTTAAAATCTCATTTTTATTATATTTTTTGAATAAGGAATATGTTATTAATCGCCTTCAAACCCAAAGGGATACATATAATGTTCAAGTGGAATTGGATTCAGTACTTAAGGAATTAAAGATACCATTACATTATAAATCATTTTTGTATCAATATTTAGGAAAATTAATGTTAAAAATATTAACGGTTTATAGATTGTTGGTTAAATTCTAACTTTCCAATTTAATAACATTTTTTGTTGTTTTTAATCAGTATATTATAGTTCAATATACTTTTATAGTATGAAAAAATTAGCGATAATTACAAATGGTACTTTACCTTTACCATCAACAAAAGGTGGTGCCGTTGAGAGTTTACTTCAAACATTTATAGATAAAAATGAAACTTCAAATGATTTTCAACTTGTTGTTTTTACAGTTTCACATAATAAAGCCATTGAATTATCTAAATCATATCAAAACACAAAATTTATTTTTATTAAGTCAGAATCAAGTTTGTTTAAATTAGGAAGAGGTATTCGTTTTATTGTAAATAAATTAAGAAAGAATTCTATAAAAAATCAATTTATACATGAAGTTTTAAAATTTAAAAATCAATTTGAAGGAGCTGATTTAATTTTAATCGAGAATAATATAACTTTTGTAAGTTATATTCGAAGAATTACAAAAAAACCATTAGGATTACATCTTCATAATGATTATTTAAACATTGATAATGAAGCTGACTCAAAAAAAATCTTACAAAATTTAGATTTTGTTTTAGGTGTAAGTAAGTATATAAAAGATCGTGTAAAAGAAATTGCTCCAAAAAGTTGTAAGGTGGACTTCGTATATAATGGGATAAATCTTGATAGATTTGGAAATGTAAACCTTCAAATTGAAAAAAATAAATTTCGAGAAAATTATAATATAAGTAAAGAAGAAATTGTAATTCTTTTTGCTGGCCGTTTACAGGAAACAAAAGGGATTAAATTATTAATGGAAGCTTTTATTGAAATAAATGATAAATATAACGCCAAATTACTTATTGTTGGGAGCTCAGGATTTGAAGACAGTAAAAAAAGTAGTTTTATAAAAGAACTTGAATTATTGAGTCATACGATACCAAATAAAATAGTTTTTACCGGCTATATTAAATATTCTCAAATACATATAATTTATGGGTTGGCTGATTTTGCAGTTTTACCTTCTTTATGTGAAGAGGCTTTAGGATTAACAGCTGTGGAGGCATTAGCTTCAGGATTACCTGTAATAGTCACAGATGCAGGAGGTATGCCAGAAACAGTGAGTGAAAAGTGTGGATTTATCTTAAAGAGAGATTCCTTATTAAAACAAAATTTAGTAAAAAAGATGGAGCAACTTATTGTGAATAAAGACTTGAAAGAGACTATGGGAATTGAAGCAAAGAAAAGGGCATTGTTATTTAGCGATAAGAATTATTACAAATCACTTTCGGATTATTTAAAATCTGTAATTTAATGAATATTTTATTTGTTTATACTTCAGAAATAACTCCAGAAGATGGAGGAGTTCAAAGGGTTACTTCCTTTTTAGGATCATATTTTGAACAACAAAATAATGATGTTTATTATCTGTCATTCAAAAAGAGTAAAACGCCATCGAAAGTTAATTCTAAGCAGCATTTCTTGCCAGTTGAGAATGATTTGTACAATAAAAAAAACATTTCATTTTATTTTGATTTTGTAAAAATTAATAAAATTGATATAATTATCAACCAAGCAGCTTTAGGAGGCAATATGACTCGATTTTGTGCCTACGCCAAATCAACTTCGAAAGTTAAAATAATATCGGTAATACATAATTCATTGTTGGGAAATATACTGAACTATACAAGTTCACATTCCAAACAGTTAAAAAAGATACCACTTCCTTTTTTGATGGATCTTTTGGAAACCAAATTTTTAAAGAACGTTCTTAATTTTTTATACGTAATAAAATATAAAAGAGCTTATAAATTTACTTGTGAAAACAGTGATAAAGTAGTGCTTTTATCAGAAGGATTCTATGAAGAATTAAGAAATTTTGTTCCCAATTATGACTCTAATAAAGTTTGTGCAATTCCTAATCCCTGTACTTTAAATGTTACCAATTCTATTCCAAAGAAAATAAATGAAATATTATATGTAGGGAGAATTAACACATCTCAAAAAAAAGTGGATTTATTACTTAAAATTTGGGAGGGTATTTACAAACAACATCAAAATTGGAATTTGTCAATTGTTGGGGATGGAGATGAGAGATTAGATTTGGAAAAACAAGTCTGCAAACTAGGATTAGAACGAATTAAATTTTGTGGTCTTCAAAATCCAATTCCTTTTTATGGACAATCAAAAATTTTATGTATGACTTCTGCATATGAAGGTTTTCCATTAGTTCTAGCAGAGGCTCAGGTTTTTGGCACAATACCAATTGCTTTTGATAGCTTTGCTTCAGTTCGAGATATTATTACAAATGAAGAAAATGGTTTTTTGATAGAACCATTTAGTTTACAAAAATACATAGATCGCCTTTCTGAATTAATGAATAATGAGGAGAAGATGAAAGAAATGGCTCTTAATTGCCAAAAATCAGTCGAGAAGTTTTCAATAGAAGCTGTTGGCGAAGTGTGGATAGAATTGTTTCATAAATTACATAAATAAAAGTGCCTAAATTATCAGTTTCTAAAATAAATTATTTTTTCACCAACCTAAATCTTATTATAATTTTGGTTGGATACCCATTGTTTACTTCAATATTTATTCCTTTAATTGGAAATGTGGAAGGCTCGTCACAAATAGTGACTATCCCATTCCGAATTTTTTCTTTAGGTCTTACATTAATAGCATTATTATTAAATATTAAAAGTTCAATAAAATTTCCAATAGCACTTAAATTATTTATCTTCTTTTGGTTTCTCCTTCTGATAAGAATGTTTTATGATTTAGAAGTAAGAATAGATTATTTTATTTTTGATGCCGACAAACAAAGAGTTTGGTTAATTGCGATTTTTGTTTGTTTTATACCCATGATTTCATTAATAAAAAGCTTTAAAGCGATTGACTTTAATTTTTGCTTAAAATATGTATATTCATCGGTAATTATAATTCTCTTAATTTCCTTTTTTTATTCTTTAAAAGGTGCGGAGATAAATGAAAGAGCCTCCGGAAATATAGCTTTTGACACCATTAGTTTTGGGCAATTTGCTGTTTTGGCTGTAATTATTTCAATTTATAAGTTCTTGACAGACAAAGTTAGTAATCATTTAATAAAAATCGGTTATTTGTTAACGGCAATTCTAGGGATATTCATCGCTCTAAAATCTGGAAGTAGAGGTCCATTAGTGGCTCTTTTTGGTGTTTTAATTTTTTGGTATAGTTTTAAATTTAAAAATAATTTAAAAGTTTATCTATTTTTTGGCGTATCAATTTTAATTACATTTTTATCATTTAATCTTATCCTTTACATTATAGGTTTAATTTCACCTATAACAGCTTTTAGGATAAAAGAAGGCTTGAGTGGTGATGATATGTCGGTAATTGCCAGGCAAGAATCGTATGAGTGGTTTCTTAACACCATAATTGAAAATCCGCTAATTGGAAGTCAATTTGCAAGATTAGAAAATGGGCAATATCCTGGTTATGCTCATAATATTTTATTAGATATTTTACTGGGATTTGGAATTATCGGATTGTTACTCTTCCTATATGTAATTAAAAAGGCTATAAGAAATATTAGGATAAACTTCATTTTAAATCGCCATTATTGGATAGGGTTAATTATGCTTCAATCATTTATCTTATCATTAACATCAGGCGCCTATTATTCTAATCCAATTCTTAATTGTAGCATTGTGTTAACACTACTTATCTCCTATAATACGGGTTTAAAAAAGGGTGAAATTTTAAATAAATAAAAAATATGAAAGCAGTTTTTATGGGTTTAGGCTATATTGGCTTACCAACAGCGGCAGTTGCCGCAAGCAAAGGAATACAAGTGGTAGGAGTGGATGTGAATCCTGAGGTGGTAAATACAATAAATAGAGGTGAAATACATATTGTTGAGCCAGATTTGGACAAAGTGGTGAAACAAGTGGTGGAAAATGGATTTCTAAAGGCGGCTTTAAAACCCGAAGAAGCAGATGCGTTTTTTATTGTGGTGCCTACTCCTTTTAAACAAAATCACAGGGCAGATATATCTTATGTAGAATCTGCCACGAGAATGGTGATTCCTTTTTTAAAAGAAGGGAATCTTTTTGTGATAGAATCTACATCACCCGTAATGACTACTGAGAAAATGGCAGGGGTCATCTTTAAAGAGCGCCCGGAACTTGAAAATAAAATATTTATAGCCTATTGCCCTGAGCGTGTGCTTCCAGGAAATGTATTGTTTGAATTGGAAAACAATGACAGGGTTATTGGTGGCTTAAATCAAGAATCTTCTGATAGGGCAGCAGAATTTTATGCAAAATTTGTTAAAGGTCAATTACACAAAACAAATGCGCGCACAGCCGAGATGTGCAAGTTAACAGAAAATTCTTCTAGAGATGCGCAAATTGCTTTTGCAAATGAGCTATCCATGATTTGTGATACTGCGGGTATAAATGTTTGGAATTTAATTGAGTTAGCAAACAAACACCCGCGTGTAAATATTTTACAGCCTGGTTGTGGTGTTGGTGGTCACTGTATTGCAGTAGATCCCTGGTTTATAGTTTCTGATTTTCCGGAGCAGGCGAATATCATTAAAAGAGCCCGGGAAACGAATGATTACAAAGCAGATTGGTGTTCAAATCGTGTGATTGAAGCTTCTAAGGCATTTACAATTACAACAAATAGGGAGCCGGTTGTTGCCTGTATGGGATTGGCTTTTAAACCAAACATTGACGATCTGCGCGAATCTCCTGCAAAATATATTACTTCTCGTATAATCTCTGAGTCCAGAGCAGATGTGCTGGTTGTTGAACCAAATGTTGTAAGTCATAAAAGTTTTAATTTAACAAATTATACAGAAGCTTATGCAAAAGCTGATATTATCGTGTGGCTGGTAAATCATAAAGAATTTTTATCGATGCCAGTTGATAACAATAAAATAGAATTAGATTTTTGTGGCGTTAGAAAATAAAGATATGAAAAAAGTAATGTTAGTGTTTGGAACACGCCCTGAGGCTATTAAAATGGCACCGCTTGTTAAGGAATTTCAAAAATACCCTAATCAGTTTCAAACTATTGTTTGTGTAACGGGGCAGCATCGTGAAATGTTAGATCAGGTATTAGACTTATTTGAAATAAAACCTGATTATGATTTAAACATCATGAAACAAGGGCAGGATTTATATGATGTAATGGCTCGTGTACTAGTTGGAATGCGAGATGTACTAACAACTGCAAAACCTGATATTGTATTGGTTCATGGCGATACCACAACTTCAACAGCCTCCGCATTGGCTGCTTTTTATCAGCAAATACCTGTAGGTCATGTAGAAGCAGGGTTGCGAACACATAATGTGTATAGTCCTTGGCCGGAAGAAATGAATCGTTTGTTAACGGCACGGCTTGCAAACTATCATTTTTCTCCAACCACTTTAAGTAAAAATAATTTGCTTGCAGAAGGTATCTCAGAAGATAAAATTATCGTGACTGGAAATACAGTGATTGATGCACTTTATTTGGTCGTTGCAAAAATGAAGGCTGATAAAAACAGAAACATTGAAGTTCAGTTAATCATCCAAAATTTGGGCTATAATATCGATCGATTAAAAAACAAGAAACGATTGGTGTTAATAACTGGCCATCGAAGAGAGAATTTTGGAGAAGGATTTATCAATATATGTTCCGCTATAAAAACATTGTCAGAAAGATATCCTGAAGTAGATTTCGTTTATCCAATGCATCTGAATCCCAATGTCAGGAAACCAATTCAAGAAGTTTTTGGTGATGGATATTTATCAAATATGTTTTTTATAGAGCCATTGGAATACCTTTCCTTTGTTTATTTACTGGATAAAGCTACTGTTGTTTTAACAGATAGTGGAGGAATTCAGGAGGAAGCGCCTGGGCTTGGAAAACCGGTTTTGGTGATGCGCAATACAACGGAACGCCCTGAAGCTGTTGATGCAGGCACTGTGAAATTGGTTGGTACGGATTATGACAAAATCGTTTTGGAAGTTGCTCATTTATTAGACGATGCAGATTATTATAACTCAATGAGCAAAGCAATGAATCCTTATGGTGATGGTAAGGCTTGTGAGAAAATAGTTTCTAAATTTTTTTAGGTTATGGAAGAAGATTTCGAAAAGAAAAAAGTACTGATTCTTTACAATAATTTGTTTCATTATAGAATTCCAATTTTTAATTTACTGGCAGTTAAATGTGAATTAACTGTTGCTTTTTCAATTGGATCTAACACAAAGGAAGCTATTAAATTCAAAGTTAAAGAATTGCCTATATTAAAATTTAATAGATTTGTTATTCATAAGGATAATATTTACAAATTATGTCAGAATTATGATGTTGTAATTGCCTATGGGGATATTGCATGGTTAAAATTAAGTACATTACCATTTTATAAAAAAAGAAATTTTAAAATTATTTTTTGGTCACCTGGTGTCTCTGCTTCCTATGATAAAAAATTTGATACTGTTACGAAGTGGGATTCAATAAGAGATTTTTTTTATAAGAAGGCAGATGCATTAATCTTTTATACTGATTACCCAATAAGTAAATATATTTCGCGCGGTTTTAATGAAGAAAAATTATATGTTGCACCAAATACTGTAGAGGTCTGTGATAATTTTGAAAATAAAAATATCATGAAAGATAGTATTCTATTTATTGGTACTTTATATATGCAAAAAGGTATTTTAACTTTATTGGAGAATTATAAATATGCATATGATATTAACCCAAATCTATTACCTCTCAATATAATTGGTGGAGGCGTTGAGTTAGATAAGGTTAATAATTGGATTATTGAAAATAGATTGGTAAATAAGATTTTTCTTTTAGGTCCAATATTTAATATTTTTGAGAAAGCGCAATATTTTAGTAAAGCTTTTGCATGCATTTCCCCAGTACAAGCTGGCTTATCTGTGTTAGAAAGTATGGGATATGGTGTTGCGTTTATTACAATGAATGATGCAATAACTGGAGGAGAACGATTGAATATTCAAAATGGAATAAATGGTATACTTTTAGATGATACAGCACAGTTGAAGGATGTTATTTTAGATATTACAAACAATTCAGAAAAGTATTTGTTAATGGGTGAAAATGCATTAAAGTATTATAATAATAGTCATAAACCAGAAGATATGGCAAATGGACTCTTCAAGGCAGTAGAGTTTGTTCTAAATAATAATTAAAAAAATCTAAGCTATTTAAAATATTTTATTACTGAAAGAATAGTAAATATAATTAAGATTGACGCACTTTCCCTAATAATAAATATGTTTATCGATAATTCTTCAAAATAAAAAAAATATATGAAAAAGTATCTTTTAGGTTTTCTACTTCACCTGTTTAATTTTCGGATATCAAAATTAGCATTTATTGATAATATATCAGTTATTAATAAAAAAGCCAAAATTTATATGGGAAGTCAAATATTTAAATCGACAATAGGTCCTTATACATATGTTTCTCCAAAATCTTCAATTGTTCACACCAATATTGGTGCTTTCTGCTCAATTGCTCAAAATGTTAAGATTGGTTTAGGCAATCATAATAAAAAAGCGATATCCACTTCTCCTATTTTTTCTTCAAAAATAAATGCTTTAGGTATTTCTTGGATAAAGCAAAGTAGTTTTGAAGAATTTAAAACTGCAAATATTGGAAATGATGTCTGGATAGGTGCGGGCGCGATGTTAATGGGGGGTATTACAATTGGACATGGAGCAATTATTGGTGCAGGTTCAATTGTTACTAAAGACATTCCTAATTATGCAATTGCAGCGGGTGTACCTGCTAAGATTATAAAGTATAGGTTTAATGAAAAGCAAATAGAATTTTTACTCAAGATTGAGTGGTGGAACTGGCCAATTGATATTATCAAAAAAAATATTTATTTATTTGAGAATGTTGAATTTGACCAAAGCAACTTAGAATTGATTTTTGTTAATATTAATAAGGATTTAGATGAATAAGAATGTTTTAATATTTTCAGCAGTTTTTCCGCCAGAACCTATTGTTTCTGCATCATTATCTAAAGATATTGCTTCTGAGTTGTCAAAAAAAAATAAGGTTACTGTTCTTTGCCCAAATCCAACAAGACCACATGGCTTTATGTTTGAAAATGAAATTGAGGAAAAAGATTATAAAGTTGTCAGACTAAATTCCTATACCTGTTCTGAGTCTAAAATAATTGGTCGCTTACGGGAAAGTTACAGTTTTGGCAAGCATTGTTTCAAGTATATTGATGATAATAAAGACAATATTGATGTAATTTATGCGAATACCTGGCCTTTATTTGCGCAATATTTTGCGGTAAAGGCTGCCAAAAAATATCATATTCCAATCACAATTCATGTGCAGGACGTGTATCCGGAATCATTGTCTAACAAGTTACCTGTACTAAATCCCTTACTTAATTTTTTTTTATTGCCAATTGACAAATATGTGTTAGGAAATGCAACCAATGTAATTGCTATTTCAAATAAAATGAAAAATTATCTTGCTAGTACAAGAAAAATAAATATAGATAAAATTGAAGTTGTGCAAAATTGGCAGGATGAAGAAGTTTTTATTAATTATGATTTGTCAGTGAGTCAAAATCAGTCTGCAAAAAATACGCCTACTTTTATGTACCTTGGCAATATTGGTCCGGTGGCTGGGATAGATTTTTTAATCGATGCTTTTATAAAAGCAGATTTAAAAAATGGAAGATTGGTAATTGCTGGTTCAGGCTCTAAAAAGAAATCTCTTGAAGATAAAGTTCACTTGCTGGGATTAAACACAATAGAATTTTGGCCGGTGCCAGAGGGTAAAGTTCCTGAAATTCAGGCACAAGCAGATATTATGCTATTACCCATTAAAAAAGGGGCAGCCTCTAGTTCTATACCATCTAAGTTGCCCGCCTATATGTTTTCTAAAAGACCGATTATTGCATCTGTAGATCTGGATAGCGATACTGCAAGAGTAATAAAAGAGGCAGATTGTGGTTGGGTATTGTCGCCTGAAGATATTTTCAGCCTTTCTGAAATGATGCAAAAAGTCGCGTTTATTTCCAAGGATGAACTTTTAAAAATGGGTGAAAATGGATTCAGTTATGCGATAGAAAATCTATCTAAAAAAAATAACTTGGCAAAGGCAGTTAATTGTATTACTGAAACAATTGTAAATGAGATTTAGAACTGTCAAAATAGCAGAATCAAAGACATTAGCTGATATTCATAAAGAGTCGTTTAAAGATTTTTTTCTAACATCGTTAGGCGCACATTTTTTGGATACCTATTATAAATCTTGCATAAAAAGCAATGAGTCAGTAGCCATTTGTGCAATTGATGAAAATGAAAAGATGGTTGGTTTTAGCGTCGGATGCCTTCATTCAAAAGGTTTCCATAAAAGATTGATTAAACAAAACCTTGGGACCTTTATGCTTCAGGGAATAATAATTCTTTTTTCTAAGCCCAAAGCAATAATTCGTTTGGTAAATAATCTGGGAAAAAATACAGATAAAAATGATAATGGAAATTACGCTGAATTACTTTCAATTGGCGTCCTTCCTGCTTATAATGGCCAAGGAATTGGAAAAGAATTGATAAAAAGGTTTGAAGATGAAGCCATGAATAAAGGTTGTTCAGAAATGGCCTTGACAACAGATTTTGATAAAAATAGTAAAGTTTTGGAGTTTTACAAAAGTACTGGTTATGAAATTTATTATGAATTTATAACGTACCCTGAACGTAAAATGTATAAATTAAAAAAGAATTTAAAATAAAAATATTTAATAATGGTCATACCCTTTTCACCCCCAAGAATTGACGATAAAATTATAGCCGAAGTTACAAAAGCCTTACAATCCGGATGGATTACGACTGGGCCAAGAACTAAATTGTTTGAAAAGAAAATTGCGGAATATTGTAACGTAACCGATGTTTTAGCGGTAAACTCCTGGACAGCTGGAGCAGAACTGTTGTTATATTGGTACGGAATAAAAGAAGGTGATGAAGTAATTGTACCGGTTTATACCTATTGTGCAACTGCTAATATTGTAAGACACCGAGGCGCTAAAGTGATAATGGTTGATGTTACCTCCGATTTTGGCATAGATATTTCAAAAATTGAAAAGCACATCAATGCCAGAACCAAGGCGGTTATTCCGGTTGATGTTGGCGGTTTGCCAATCGATTATGCAGCATTAAACCTGTTGCTGCAGAAACAAAAAGTAAAAGAATTATTTGTTCCTGAATCTGAAAATCAACAAAAATTAGGAAGAATATTGGTTTTGTCAGACGCGGCACATTCATTTGGCGCAGTCTATCAAAATGTGAAAGTCGGTTCGCAGGCCGATTTTACGGTATTTTCGTTTCATGCAGTTAAAAATTTAACCACTGCAGAGGGTGGGGCAATTTGTATTAATTTACCAAAACCGTTTAAAAATGACGAAATATATAAACAATTAAATACGCTGACATTACACGGCCAAAATAAGGATGCTTTGGCGAAAACGCAAAAAGGCAGCTGGGAATATGATGTTATTGATGCGGGATTTAAATGTAATATGACCGATATACTGGCATCAATAGGCTTGGTTGAATTTGACAGGTACGAAAATGATACATTGCCAAAAAGAAAATGGGTTTTTGAAAAATATACGGAAGTATTAAAAAAGTTTGAATGGGCGATAACGCCTTTGTATGAAGATGAACATAGGATAACATCATACCATCTTTATTTGTTAAGGATAAAAGATATTTCGTTAGAGCAGAGAAACAGCATCATCCAGGAAATATTTGACCAGGATGTTTCTGTGAATGTCCATTACAAACCATTGCCGCTGCTTTCCTATTACAAGTCTCTTGAGTATAACATGGATGATTATCCTGTGGCAAAAAAATTATGGGAAACGGAGATTTCCTTGCCTGTTTTTTATGACATAACAGAAGAACAAGTGATTAAAGTAATTGAAGTTGTGGTAAAATCAGTGAATAAAGTGTTACAAAAATAATGAAACGATTATTTGACATTGTTTTTTCATTTCTCGGTCTTGTTTTTTTAGCGCCAATATGGCTGTTAATAGTTGTTTTAATGATGGCGACATCAAAGGGACCTATAATTTATAAACAGGTACGAGTAGGAAAAAACAATAAGGATTTTAAGATTTTTAAATTTCGTACGATGCAAGTCAATGCTGATAAACTGGGCTTACTGTCAGTTGGAGACAGGGATCCAAGAATAACGCAAATTGGTTATTATTTGCGCAAATTTAAGTTGGATGAACTGCCGCAATTGGCAAATGTGTTGATGGGCGACATGAGTTTTGTTGGTCCTAGGCCAGAAGTGCGGAAATATGTAAATTTTTACAATCAGGAGCAAATGCAGGTTTTTAAGGTAAGACCGGGCATTACTGATTTGGCCTCCATAGAGTTTCGAAATGAGAGTGAATTGCTCGCTGGCCAGGAAGATCCGGACAGCTATTACATCAATGTAATTATGCCTAAAAAATTGCAAATAAATTTAGATTATTTAAAAGAAAGAACTTTGATTAAGGATGTAGGCGTGATTGTTAAAACATTTTTGGCCATCATTTAATTTAAATAAAACTGAGTAGGAGAAACTTAAAATCAAAATTTTATTGATAAACACAAAAAAACCCGCTATTACGCGGGTTTTTGCTTGCAACTGGAATTAAATCTAAAATTTCTTAGACTAGCTCCACCAAATTCAACACATTGTGCGACCCATTCAGCAACGGATAATGCACCCCATTCATTTCCTGATAAAACTCAATCAGCAACAAATAAAATTGAATCCCGTCACCTGCCGGAATGCCATCAGGAGTCAATGTAACGGTCGATACACTTAAATCAATCGGCAATAGTACTACCGGACTGTAACTGGTATTGTACAAACCGGTGTCAAAATTCAAATTCACAAACGCCGAGCGAAAACTCACATGCGTGGCGCTCTCTGTGGCTGCCAGCTGCTCCTGTGAAGTGAAATCCGGAATTTCAATAACCCCAGTAGCGGTGTCCACTGAAAAATTGGCATTTAAAACCGACTGCAAATGGGCTTTGTTGTTAAAGTCCAGACCTTTTAGCAATTGTTTGCCTTCCGCGGTTGCCAGTCCCAAATGAACCGACCGGTGTCCCCGAACCGAAGTGCTGTCGAAATTTTTGATCTCATTCATCAATTTCAACATACGGCTCGATAGTTTTGAGTCTTTTGCTTTGGCGAGCATCGGCCCAACCGAATCGCGAAGCAACGTGCCTGCTTTCGCGTTCATCCCAAACTGCCGAAAGTTCTCCCGAGTTCTTTTAAAAGCGGGATCCTTCAGCATCCTGCTTTTGCTGATGCCCCCTTTGGTCCGCACCATGTAACCATCCTGACTTTTGTAAAACGTTAAGCCATCTAACGTTCCCTCTAACTTGATAAAGCTTTTTAGCTTACCCATAATGTTATATATTTAAAATTATTATGAGTCAAATGTATTGGCATTATGTTGGGTTTGCAAGAAACAGGTACTGTTCTGACCGTTATGGAAACATATAGTTGTTTTGAGCATAATATGCTGAAAATGAAATAAATGACTGTTTTAACCACTTTTTACCGAATGAGCCATTTTATACGAAAAAGGCCAAAAAATACCGTTTTGACTGTTTTGATTGTTTTTTACCGAAAACAACATTTTGGGCTTCAAATAAAACTGGATGAAAAAATACAAATCGTCACCCAGTGCGCACCCGATAGCTATCGGGTCGAAGGGCGTCACCCAGAGCTTGCCTGCACTGAGCGGAGCCGAAGTGTCGAAGGGCGTAAATCGTCAATTATTCTTTTTAGGATATCGCAAACCCCAATAAAATAATGGCCTGCAGATAGGCTCAAGGGAGGATACTCCGTACATACTCCGTACTTAGTGGGAATGTAGTGTTATAGTGACTATAACATTCGGTTCAAAAATCGCCAATAAAACAACATCCGGAAAACAGTTTTTTTAGCCATTGAGATTTGTAAATATTCAGTTTTAAATATCATTATTGTCTGGTGAAAATTTATCAATACTGGTTAATCTTAATAAAAGTCGGACTTGACAAACAGGTTGCCCCGCTGCAACTTGTTTTATTGAATGGTTATTTTTCTAAAAACAGGCTGTCACTGCGGGAAAAAATAAGTTCCGTTGAGCCTGTCCCACTTTTTCGGTAAGCTTACAGTTTTTAGAAAAACAGTATAATTTAACGATTAAAGCCACATCGGGGCGACCTGTAATTTTTTGTAAAATTTAATAGGTTTACAATTATTTATTTTGCGAAATATTAATGTTTTAAGCACCATTAGTCATCATTTTAATTTTTATAAAAAATCATAAATAGGGTGTTTATATTGTGTATATTATGTATATTATGTATTTTTATTTTATATTATGTAATATATTGTGCATAAATGTTGATAATTCGTTAATAAGTAAATGAATTTTTCTCGACTATCTTCCTTATCTTTGAGAAATCATTCCATTATGAAAAATATTATGAAAAATGAATAGAAAACTTTTAATTTACCCAAGCGACATTATGTTAATTACAGAAAAAAGCGAGAGCTATGCGCGAAAGGAAATTCAAAGGCTGAGGTTGGCTTTGAAAAAAGAAAAACACCAAAAAGTATCCATCAAGGAATACTGCCAGTATTATGATTTTGATTACAATGATGTTTTAAGTGCATTAGAGAAACCGGCGTTTAAAAAGGTTTCCTAGGTTGCAGGCAAGTCCTTTATCAATTTGAATAAGGACGAAAATTTGTTTAAAATAGTTCTCCCCAAAAAGGAGAACTATTTTTTTATAGCCTGTGCGCTGCGCTAAAGCCTAATAAAATCGCGTCATTAAGGGACAGAGCGTAAAAAATGTATGGGATACATTTTTATTGTGAACCACCATAATGTCCCTAATAGAGTCATCGTATAGGCGTAATCCGGTTGCAAATGCTACATTTTACAGGCCAATTTATTAGGTACTCGTTGCAAACGAGCCAGAGACTGGTCAAAGTTAAAAGCTCAAATGCCAAAGCGAAAACAAATTTCGTCATTGCGATGGAGCAACGGATTGTAAAAACGTTGCGACTGTGGCAACCTGTCGTGAACTAACGCAATCTCATAAGAATTTGTCCCGAACTAACGCAATCTCATAAGAATTTGTCCCGAACTAACTTAATCATCTAAGCAACCTGTCCCGAACTAACACTATCCTATAAGAAAGTTGTTGTGAAATACTAAAATGGCCTTAACCCAGTCATCCTCTTAGTATTTATCCGCGTTGCAAACGCTACATTTTATAAGCCAATTTAAGTAGGTACTCGTTGCAAACGAGCACCAGAGACCGGAGTTAAAAGGTAAAAGCTCAAATGTTAAAGCGAAAACAAATTTCGTCATTGCGAGAGGACAGAGCGTTAAAAAAATGTTCTGTGAACATTTTTAGCGATAGGGCCAGCCGGCGCGTTAGGAGAGGCACAGCCGAAATAATCCGACGCGGCAACCTGTCCCGAACTAACGCAATCACATAAGAATTTGTTGTGAACTACCAAAATGTCCCTAACAAGCCCGTCCCGATTTTTTTGATCGCGATGGTAGGGATACATAAAAAATTCCTAATTTTATCGTTTACAACAAAATCAACCTATGAACAAAAAAATATGGCTGTCATCTCCCCATATGTCGGGAAACGAGATGAAATATATTCAGGAAGCTTTCGAAACCAATTGGATTGCGCCTTTAGGCCCCAATGTAACCGAGTTCGAAAACACCCTGCAAATATATTTAGGGGAAAACAACTATGTTGCAGCACTAAGCTCAGGCACTGCAGCCATTCATTTAGGATTGATACTGGCAGGGATAACCCAGGGCGATGAAGTATTGTGTCAAACCTTCACATTTTCAGCTTCGGCAAACCCAATTGCATATCTAGGAGCAACACCGGTCTTTATCGACAGTGAATCCGACACTTTAAATATGTGTCCGAAAGCAATGGAAGAAGCCATTATCGATCGCATCGCAAAAGGAAAAAAGCCAAAGGCCATCATTGTGGTCGATTCTTATGGAATGCCAGCAAAATGGGATGAGATTTCGGCAATAGCAAAAAAATACAGCATCTTTTTATTGGAAGATGCCGCGAGCGCGTTGGGAAGCACCTATAAAAACCAAAAATGCGGCACTTTTGGCGATATTGGCATACTGTCATTCAACGGAAACAAAATCATCACCACTTCCGGTGGCGGCGCATTGGTGGCCAAAACAAAAGAAATAAAAGACAAAGCTGTGTTCTTCGCCACACAATCACGGGACAACGCACCCCATTACCAGCACAGTGAAATTGGCTACAACTACAGAATGAGCAATATTGTGGCAGGCATTGGGCGCGGACAAATGGAAGTACTGGAGGACCATATCGCATTGCGCAGGGCGATGCACGATTTTTATATGGCTTATTTCAAAGACATCCAAGGCGTTACCGTTTTTACCGAACCCACTGCCGATTATTTTTCAAACCATTGGCTCACCGCCATTTTGGTAAACCCCGGACAAACCGGCGGAAAAACACGCGAAGACCTCCGTTTGGCACTGGATGCGGCAAACATAGAAAGCCGCCCTTTGTGGAAACCTATGCACCTGCAGCCCATTTTCGCAAACGACCCCTACTATGGCGGTACCATAAGTGAATCGCTCTTCCAAAACGGACTCTGTTTCCCATCCGGCTCCAACCTTGATGATAACGACCGCAACAGAATTAAATCTGCATTGGATGATTTTTTTAAAGCATAGTTTTAATGGTGAAAGTTAAAAGTTCAAAGATGAAAGCTCAAATGTTAAAGCGAAAACAAATTTCGTCATTGCAGGACAGAACGTTAAGAAAATGTTCGGTGAACATTTTTAGTGAATGGGCCAGCCGGCGCGTTGGCAGAAGCGTAGCTTCAGCAATCCGACGCGGCAACCTGTTGTGAACTAACGCAATCTCATAAGAAAGTTGTTGAGAACTAACGGAATTAAACAAACGCAACGATAAATAAGCAAAAGCTTTCTCATTAGCTTTGCGGTAGTTCAGGGCAGGTTGCCGCGTTGTTCTTTCGCTCTCGCTCAATAACGCCTCGCAATGACGGGTTTTAGGATCTTTA
>DPCK01000111.1:0-9530 GCA_003516285.1 Lutibacter sp.
TCGTCACAGACGAGCACCAGAGGAGAACAGAGCGTTAAAAAAATGTATGGGATACATTTTTACCGATGGGGCCGGCCAGCGCGCTGGACTCTTAATATTATTTAACCAATAACAATTCCCCCTTTGGGGGTTAGGGGGCCTTTTATTAAATTATTCTTACTAAATAATCTGTTAAAACTCAAAACAAGCCTTATTTTAAATTATAATATTATGAATATGCTATTTATTGGTTGTTTTTATTAAGATTTATGTAATTGTTATTTTTTTTATCCAAAAAAATGAGGCTCTTTTAGATTTATTAATTAGATTTGCGCCTTACAAAACAACAATGATGACAAATAACACTTGGAACAGCTTTTATTTTTACTTTTATTTTAGCAATAAGAGATGAGGCTTCGTATGTGTTATTTTAACAAAAATAAATAATAAAGGTCTCGAAAAATTTCGAGGCTTTTTTTTTGACCAAAAATTATGAAATGCGCATAACTATTTCAAGTTGTGAATACAAATGAATAAATGCGCATTCCTGAGGACCAATAAAAAACAGATAAGAATACCGATGAAAGTAGCAATACAAGGAATTAAAGGATCATTTCACCACATCGTGGCCGAGGAATATTTCGGAAAAAACATCGACCTGGTCGAGTGTATGTCGTTCAGCGAAATGCCGGGCTTGCTACTCAGCAAAAAGGCAGAAGTCATTGTGATGGCCATTGAAAACTCCATTGCAGGCGCTATTTTACCAAATTATGCGCTCATAGACGATCATAAACTCACCATCTGCGGGGAGCATTATTTGCCGATTCACCACAATTTGATGGCCTTGGGCGGACAAACAATCGCCGATATCAAGGAGGTGTATTCGCATCCGATGGCTTTGTTGCAGTGCCATAAATTTTTCAACGACTATCCGCATATTAAATTGATTGAAGATAAAGATACCGCGGCGGTGGCCAAAAGAATTCAGGAGAACAAACTGTTGGGGGTGGCGGCAATCGCAGGAAGTTTGGCAGCTGAAATTTACAATCTTGAAATTATTGCGCCTGAAATACAGACCATTAAAGACAACGCTACCCGATTTTTCATCCTGACCAACGGCGAAAACAAAAAAAGCGTTTCGGCAAACAAGGCCTCCATCAAATTTATCACCAGCAATGATACCGGAAGTTTGGCGCAAGTATTGACCATTTTGGCAAAGCACAATTTAAATCTGTCCAAAATACAGTCGATGCCGGTGATTGAAACGCCTTGGAAATATGCTTTTTTTGCCGATTTCATTTTCGACAGTTATGCCGATTATTTCAATGCCATCAAAGAAGTGAATGAAAAAACGGAAGCCTTAAAAGTGTTGGGCGAATACAATAAAAGCAAACGTTAATGATACCAAAAGCAAACAGATTAAAGAACGTAAAAGAATACTACTTTTCCGTAAAGTTGCGGGAAGTGGCCGCATTGCGGAATGCAGGAAAACCAATTATCAACCTGGCCATCGGCAGCCCCGATTTGAATCCGCCAACCAGGGTGATTGAAGCGATAAAAAATGCGATGGAACTGCCAACGGCGCACCAGTATCAGAGCTATCAGGGGATTCCAGAACTGCGCGAAGGCATTGCG
The DNA here is from genome assembly GCA_003516285.1 of Lutibacter sp. Lineage (GTDB taxonomy): Bacteria > Bacteroidota > Bacteroidia > Flavobacteriales > Flavobacteriaceae > Lutibacter. The sequence goes on from DPCK01000111.1 coordinate 1,615, forward strand.
AATTTTTACAAGACCAATTTCAACGTATCGCTAAATCCTGCCAATGAAATTTTGCCCTTAATGGGATCGAAAGAGGGAATTATGCATATATCCCTGGCTTTTTTAAATGCCGGCGATCAGGTGCTGATTCCAAATCCGGGCTATCCAACGTACGAATCTGTCACCAGACTCTTGGAAGCGGAACCTGTTTTTTATGCTTTGCGGCAAGAAACAAACTGGTTGCCCGATTTTGATGAAATTGAAAAACTGGACTTAAGCAAGGTGAAAATAATGTGGGTAAATTATCCGCATATGCCTACCGGGGCGGTGGCTACCAAAGCCGATTTTGAACAACTGATAGCCTTCGGAAAGAAGCACCAAATATTAATCGTGAACGACAATCCCTACTCTTTTGTGCTGAACGACCATCCGATCAGTATTATGGAAACGGAAGGCGCAAAAGAAGTGGCGATCGAACTGAATTCGTTGAGCAAGACCTTCAATATGGCCGGATGGCGCGTAGGAATGGTAGTGGGAAATGCCGAAATGATCAAAACAATATTGGAAGTGAAAAGCAATATGGATTCCGGAATGTTTTTCGGGATTCAGAAAGGCGCAGTGGAAGCCTTAAAATTAGCGGAAGACTGGTTTGTAAATCAAAATGACATCTATCAAAAAAGACAGAAAATAGTGCGGGAAATTTTTGACGCCTTAGGCTGTACCTACAATAAAAATTACGGAGGCTTGTTTGTATGGGCAAAACTGCCGGAAGGCAAAGACGCAACAGCGTTTACCGACAAGCTATTGTATGAAAACGACGTGTTTATCACCCCGGGAAATATTTTCGGTTCGCAGGGTGAAGGCTATATCCGCGCTTCGTTGTGCGTTTCTGAAACCGTATTAAAGGAAGTGTTAAACAGATTATCCAAAGTAGAAATTTAAGAAATGGAAAAATTAGTGGTCATTGGTTTGGGGTTAATTGGCGGTTCTTTAGCGCTCGATTTAAAGAAAAGAGAAGGCTATAAAGTATACGGAATTGACCAGGATCCCGAACATATTAAAAAAGCGCTGGCGCTTGGTTTGATTGATGCAGCAATTGATTTTTCCCAATTGTCTGATGCATCGGTGGTGGTGATCGCGGTGCCTGTGAATAAAATTGCGGAGGTGACTTTGAAAGTGCTGGACAATGTTTCTGCAGAAACACTGGTTTTTGATGTGGGATCGGTAAAAAATGAAATTTGCAAGGCCATACAAAACCACCCAAACCGCAAAAACTTTGTGGCGGCGCATCCGTTGGCAGGGACAGAATTTTCAGGTCCGGAAGCGGCTATTTTCGATTTGTTCGATCATAAAGTGGCCATACTCTGCGAAACGGAAAAGTGCGGCTGGCAAATGCTCGACAAGGCTTTAAGTATTTTTAAAAAACTGAATATGCGCATCAAAATGATGAATCCGGTGGAACACGACAGGCACATCGCCTACGTGTCGCACCTGTCGCACGTGAGCTCGTTTATGTTGGGAAAAACAGTGCTGGAAATTGAAAAAAACGAGCAGTATATTTTTGATATGGCAAGTACAGGTTTTGCTTCAACCGTGCGTTTGGCCAAAAGTGCATCAAGCACCTGGACGCCCATTTTCCTTCAGAATAAAGAAAATGTGATTAGATCTTTGGAGGAATATATCAAAAATCTGAGTGAGTTTAAAGAAATGATCGAACACGATGATGCCGACGGATTAAACAGAACAATGAACAATACAAATTATATTAAAACAATTTTAAACGGCATTAAATAGTCAAAGTAAAACAGGAAAGAATATGGAAATTACGAAAGAAAACAGAAAGTGGCTGGATGATATGAATTTATCGCATCCAATTGTAATTGCGGGACCTTGCAGTGCGGAAACCGAAGATCAGGTGATGAAAACGGCGCACTTGCTTAAAAATACCGATGCCAACGTGTACCGCGCAGGTATCTGGAAACCAAGAACGCGTCCGGGCGGATTTGAAGGCGTAGGGGAAATTGGATTGCCTTGGCTGAAACGCGTGAAAGAGGAAACCGGAATGTTGGTGACCACCGAAGTGGGGAATGCAAATCACGTTGAATTGGCCTTGAAAAACGGCATCGATATTTTGTGGATTGGCGCCAGAACCACCGTGAATCCTTTTGTGGTGCAGGAAATTGCTGATGCCTTGAAAGGGGTCAACATCCCGGTATTGGTGAAAAATCCCGTAAATCCCGATTTGCCTTTGTGGCTGGGTGCCGTAGAGCGTTTTCAGGCAGCCGGAATTTCGCAGTTGGGCGTCATTCACCGTGGATTTTCAACCTACAATTCGTTGCACTACCGCAACAAACCGAAATGGCATTTGGCCATTGAACTGCAAAAGGAATTTCCAAATTTGCCTTTGATCATTGACCCTTCACATATCTGCGGAAGAAGGGACACCTTGTTGGATGTCTCTCAAACAGCCCTCGATTTAAATTACGACGGATTTATGGTTGAAACACACATTGACCCGGACAATGCCTGGAGCGATGCCAAACAACAAATTACACCGGCACAATTGGTGCAAATGACCAAGGATTTGAAAATTCGTCTGAAAAGTAGCAGCAAAGAAGAGTTTCAAAGAAAACTGAATATGTACCGCAAAGAATTGGATTTGCTCGACAGCAATTTGATTGATTTGTTGAAAGACAGAATGAGCATCTCCGAACAAATAGGCAGGTTGAAGCACAGTGAAAATGTGGCGATTTTACAAAGCAGCAGGTGGGCCGATATTTTGGCAACTATGACCGAAGCCGCTGAGGAAAAAGGCCTGAATAAAGAATTTGTGGAAGAAATATTTAAAGCCATTCACGTGGAATCCATTAATATTCAGCATAACGTGAAATAAAGGTTAAAGTTTAAAGGTGAAAGCTCAAAGTTAAAAGGCCCCCAAATCAAATTCCCCTCTTGAGAGGGGCCAGGGGTGAGTAAAAAAACATGATAATACCAGAAAGCGCGGATTTGTAATCCGTGCTTTCTTTTTTTATCATTTCCTTTTCTCTTTTCCTAAAACCACTGCCGAATACTTAGAATCTTAAATTATTATAAGATCTCATGAAATGAATTTTCAATCATATTAAAATCAACTTCTCGAAGAAAACCGTCCTATGATTTTTTTCGTGGTAGGACAGAGCGTTAAGAAAACAGCCAGTGGCTGTTTTTAGCGATAGGGCCAGGTGGCGCGTTGGCAATATTTTTAGCGCTGGCCGACGTAGCAACCCAAAGAGCCAAGCCCCGGATGGAGCGGCTGGAAAGGCAGTCTGGGTGGGGCGGAGCGTAAAGAAAACAGCTGATAGCTGTTTTTAGCGATAGAGCCAGCCGGCGCGCGGGCAAAATGAACTAATTTTACAGAAAAAGATCATCAGACTAGATTTTTTGTTTCTTTTTCAGCGATGGAAAAAGAAAAGAAACAATTGATGGAACCTAAAAATTCAATTCGTTTTACATTAAAGATCATCAGACTAGATTTTTTGTTTACTCACCATTTTTATTGTTTTTTTGGAGTTCGTGAATCTCCTAAAGTCGATTTCTTTTTCAGCGATGGAAAAAGAAAAGAAATAATATTAGATGTCTAAATTACATTATTAGTTCATAAGTGGCTTGATTTGTAATCCGTGCTTTCTTTTTTACCATTTCCTATTCTCTTTTTCTGAAAACTACTGCCAAATACTTAGAATCTTGAATTTATTATAGGATATCATGAAATGAAGTTTAAATCATAAAGTCTTTATCGTAAGTATAATATTTTAAAAGCGTTAAAAATTTTTGAAGCCTTGGAGAAAATTTAGCTTTTAAAATATGGTTTTCAAAGAGCGATTGGAAAATCGCTCTTTGAAAAATACCTGACGAGAAAGTGCCTTTTCTTTTGGTTCGTTTTCTTTGGGCAAGCAAATCGACGCAGGAGATTCACGAATACCTTTAAAAAAATAATAAAAATGATGAGTAAAGAAAATGAACAGAAACATGAATAAAGTTTGCAATCTTGTTATTGCTTTCAATATGATTGAACAAATAAAATCAATTTATTTTACAGAAAAAGATCATCAGACTAGATTTTTTTGTTTACTCACCATTTTTATTGTTTTTTTGGAGTTCGTGAATCTCTAAAAATCGATTTAGCTCACTATTTTTATTGTTTTAAGTGTTCGTGAATCTCCTAAAGTCGATTTCTTTTTTTATCAATGAAAAAAAGTAAAAGAAATAATAAGAGGTCTAATTGAATTTTTAGTTCAAAAGTGTTCAGAATTCTATAGTAAGACTTTTTTAAAACAGCTAAAATTCAGTTTTTTAAACAAATTATTCATAAAGGGTAAATTGATCCAAATAAACCGTTATTTTTGTGCTGCAGATGAAAATAATAGAACAAATAAAGCAACCCATACTTGAAGAAATGGAACTCTTTGAAAGCAAGTTCAAAGAATCTATGGCTACAAAAGTGCCGTTGCTAAACAGAATCACCCAATACATCGTCAGGCGAAAAGGAAAACAAATGCGCCCGATGTTTGTGTTTTTGGTGGCTAAAATGGTTTCGGGCGGAAGATTTGAAGAACGTACGTACCGCGGTGCTTCCGTGATTGAGTTGATTCATACGGCCACTTTGGTGCACGACGATGTGGTGGATGAAAGCAACAAACGCCGAGGATTTTTCTCTGTAAATGCCTTATGGAAAAATAAAATTGCAGTGCTTGTCGGCGACTTTCTATTGTCGAAAGGCCTGTTGCTCTCCATTGACAACAACGATTTTGATATTTTAAAACTGATTTCGGTGGCCGTTCGTGAAATGAGCGAAGGGGAATTGCTGCAAATTGAAAAAGCACGCCGACTTGATATTACAGAAGACATTTATTTTGAAATCATCCGCCAAAAAACAGCCACTTTAATTGCGGCCTGTTGCGGAATAGGGGCGGCTTCTGTGGGAAGTTCATCCGAAGAAATTGAGAATATGCGTTTGTTTGGGGAAAGGATTGGCATCGCTTTTCAAATTAAAGANNATTTATGTGTTGAATACCTGCACCAAAGAGGAACGCGACTGGCTGATTAAATCGGTTAAAAAATTCAACAAAGACAAACAACGCGTCAAAGAAATTATTGTTTTTGTAAAAGAAAAGGGCGGTATTGAATATGCCACCCAAAAAATGAAAGAATACCAATCCAAAGCATTGGAGCTTCTGAAAATTTACCCGGATTCTCCTTATAAAGATTCCCTTTTGACGATGGTTAATTATGTGATCGAACGTAAAATTTAAACGGCTTCAGCCAATTTTAACAACTCCTCTAAATTTTTTCTTGAATTGGACAATCGGGGCACTTTATGCTGTCCGCCCAACTTGCCATTCAGTTTCAGCCAATCGTAAAATAAACCTTTTCTTCCGCAGATAATGACAGGCATCGCCAAGGTCATATTTTTATAACGTTTGGCCTCATAATCGGAATTGATGGCTTTCAATGCATTGTCCAGCAATTCGGTGAAATAATTCAGGTTTTCCGGCGGCGTTCTAAATTCAATCAGCCATTCGTGTCCGCCGCTTTTATTATCAACCATAAAAATAGGGGCAACGGTGAATTCACATACTTCGGCACCTGTTTTTAAACAGGCTTGTTTTAAGGCGGTTTCTGCATTTTCAATAATCAATTCTTCGCCAAAAACGTTGATGAAATGTTTGGTTCTGCCTGTAATCCTGATTCGGAATGGTTTTAACGACATAAATTTTACAGTGTCTCCAATTAAATATCGCCACAAACCGGCATTGGTGGTGATGACCATAGCGTAGTTGGTATTGAGTTTTACTTCGGAGAGCGGGATGGCAATGGAGTTTTCGCCTTCAAAATGATCCATCGGAATGAACTCGTAAAAAATGCCATAATCAAGCATCAACAGCATATTAAAAGAATTGTTGACATCCTGGATGGCAAAAAATCCTTCGGATGCATTGTATGTTTCGTAATATTTAAATGCGTTTTTTGGGATCAGTTTTTTGAATTGTTCCCTGTACGGATTAAAATTTACCCCGCCGTGAAAATAGACTTCCAAGTTAGGCCAAACCTCCAGAATATTATTTTTCCCGGTCCTTTCCAACACGTAGTTCAACAGCACCAGCATCCAGGAAGGCACGCCAACCAAACTGGTGATGTCTTCATTAATGGTTTCATCAGCGATGGCTTTCATTTTGCTTTCCCATTCGCCCATTAAGGCAGTTTCCAGTTTTGGCGCACTGCTGTAATCGGCCCAAAAAGGCAGGTTTTCTATAATAATGGCCGATAAATCGCCAAAATAGGAGTTGCTGTCTCCATAAACGGCACTGCTTCCGCCCAACCTCAAACTTTTTCCCGTAAAAAGCTGGGCATCCTCATTATTGTTGAAATAGAGGCACAGCATATCTTTTCCGGCTTTAAAATGGCAATCCTCCAACGCTTCTTCACTCACAGGAATAAACTTGCTTTTTGAATTGGTGGTGCCGCTCGATTTAGCAAACCATTTGATGGGAGTAGGCCAAAACACATTCTGTTCCCCTTTTCGGGTGCGTTCAACAAGGTTTTCAATGGATTCATATTGCTGAATCGGGACATTTCTGGCAAATTCGGCATAAGTGCTTATTTCTGAGAATTGGTATTTTTTGCCAATTTCGGTATCCTGCGCTTTTTCCACCAATTTATGCAACAATTCCTCCTGAACATCAATGGGATATTTTAAAAATAATTCCATTTGGTGCTTTCGCTTTTTTAAAAACCAGGAAATTATTGAATTAACTATTGGATATGGCATTTTATATTAAGTATCTTTAGGCTTTAAATTTACTAAAAAATTACGATGCAATACCACACTGTGTTAAAAAAGATGATGACGGAGTTTAATGAACCCGTAAACTATTATTTAGAAGTTGAAAATGATTTCCTGAATCTGAACCAGCTGCTGGGACGCAATATGGAAATTCATTTTGAAGGCTATCAATGCTTGTGCTGCGGAAAAGAAAAGAAAATTTTCAGACAGGGATTTTGTTATGAATGTTTTTATGAAAGTGCCCACGTGGGCGACTGGGTTATGAAGCCCGAATTGAGCACTGCCCATTTGGGAATCAGTGATCGCGATTTGGATTACGAAGAAAAAGTGCAGCTGCAGCCACATATAGTTTATCTGGCATTATCGAGCAATGTAAAAGTGGGCGTCACCCGAAAAACGCAAGTTCCAACACGGTGGATAGACCAAGGCGCATCCAAAGCCATTGAAATTGTGGAAGTTCCCAACCGCTATTTGGCCGGAATTACGGAAGTTGCCCTAAAAGACCACGTGGCCGATAAAACCAGCTGGCAAAAAATGTTGAAAAATGAAATCGCCGAACTCAATTTAATTGAAGAAAGAGAAAAACTTAAACAGTACATTCCTGCGGAAGCCTGGTCTTATTTTTTGCATAACAATGGGAAAATCACCGACATTGAATATCCTGTAATCAAATATCCCGCAAAAATTAAAACCTTGAATTTGGAAAATACCCCAGATTTTTCAGGCAAGCTGATGGGCATCAAAGGACAATATTTGTTGTTTGAAGACGGCACGGTGTTCAATATCAGAAACAGCGAAGGCTATAAGGTGCAACTGACGATTAAATAGCCCCCAAATCCCTGCCTCGCCGGCGGGGCAGGGTTACGATTAATTTTACAACTTTCTGGCGCTCTTTTCCTTGCGGTTAAATAAATTTCAGTTGCATTGATTTTTTTTTAAACTTGGGTCTTCAAGTCCGTTTTTCAAGTTCAATAATCTCCAAATTGGTGATATTTTCTTCATTAATCTCAAACCGGAGCATCGTTCTCACCTTATGAAATCCGTATTTTCCGGCTGCACCCGGATTCATATGAAGCAAATTTAGTTTTTTGTCAAACATCACTTTTAAAATATG
>DPCK01000111.1:9548-19055 GCA_003516285.1 Lutibacter sp.
ACAAACTTTAAAATTTGGTCATCAATATAGCCGTGGGTATCAGAAAGCAATAAAATCTTTTTCATTAGGTTGTTAAATTAGGAACTCACAAATATGGCGTATATTTGCATTTGCACAAAAATAACATTTCAATTGAGATATTTTATCAAATTAGCATATAAAGGAACCAATTATCACGGATGGCAAGTGCAGCCCAACGCGATAACGGTGCAGGAATTATTGAACAAAGCATTCTCAACCATATTCCGGACAACTTTAGAAATTATTGGCGCGGGAAGAACCGATACCGGTGTTCACGCCGAAGAATTTTTTGCGCACGTTGACATAGAAAATGAATTTAATCCGCAAGAAATTATTTATAAATTGAATGGATTATTGCCCGATGATATTGTGGTTTACGATATTTTTGAGACCAAAGAAAATGCCCACGCGCGTTTTGATGCCACCAGCAGAAGTTATGAATACCGAATATTTTTGGGTAAAAATCCGTTTTTATCCGAAACCGCCTGGCAGTTAATCAACACGAAATTGTCGACTAAAAGAATGAACGAAGCGGCTGAAATTTTAAAAACACACACCAATTTTAAATGTTTTTCACGCTCAAATTCCGACGTAAGAACCTATAATTGCAATGTGATGCAGGCCGAATGGAAACAAACCGGTCAATTGTTGGTATTCCACATTACAGCCGATCGCTTTTTAAGAAATATGGTACGTGCCATTGTGGGCACTTTAATAGAAATTGGAAAAGGAAAAATGACATTGGATGAATTTATACAAGTTATAGAAAGTGAAAACAGGTGCAACGCCGGACCGTCAGCGCCGGCGCCAGGATTATTTTTAACGCAGGTAACTTATCCAAAAACAATCAGTAAAAATGAGTAAAAAAGTTACAGGGAACGCTTTTGACGCAAAAATATTTAACCGCTTATTGGGTTTTTCCAAAAAATACCGATGGGAATTTTTTATNNTGCAGTTTATTTTTATTTATAAAGTGAATTGGTTGGGGCAACATATTATTAAGGACATCAGGGTGCAGTTAAACAAGCATATGCTGCAATTTAAAATGTCGTATTTCGATAATTCTTCGGTGGGAAAATTGGTGACGCGTTTGGTTTCCGACACAGAAACAATCGCCCAATTTTTCGGACAGGGATTGTTTATGATCATCAGTGATTTGTTAAAAATGTTGGTGGTGGCCATTGTGATGCTTTGGATGAACTGGAAAATGGCACTCATCGCTTTTATTGTGCTTCCGGTGTTGATTTATGCCACAAAATTATTTCAGATTGCCATAAAATCGGCTTTTCAGGAAGTGCGGATTCAAGTGGCAAATTTAAATGGTTTTGTGCAGGAACGCGTTACGGGTATGAAAATTGTGCAATTGTTCAACCACGAAAAAGTGGAATACAATAAATTTGTTAAAATCAATGATTTGCACAAAAAAGCAAACATCAGAACAGTTTGGTATTATTCTATTTTCTTCCCGATTGCCGAAATCTTGGCTTCTATTTCTGTCGGATTGCTGGTTTGGTATGGCGGTTTGGATGTTGTAAATAACGGAACCACGGAAATCGGACAAATTATCGCTTTTATTATGATGGCTCAAATGTTGTTTAGGCCGTTGAACCAGATTGCCGATAAATTTAACACGCTGCAGTTGGGAATGGTCGCCGGAGACCGGGTTTTTGAAGTGTTGGACACCAAAGATCAAATTGCCAAAACCGGAGATTTGGAAGCTAAAAGTTTCGAAGGCGATATTGAATTTAAAGATGTTCGTTTCAGTTACAACAAAGGCGAAGCAGTTTTAAAAGGAATTTCATTCAAGGTAAATGCCGGAGAAACTGTGGCCATTGTTGGGGCAACGGGTGCCGGAAAATCGACCATCATCAATTTGGTCAATCGTTTTTATGAAATTGATTCCGGTGAAATTTGTATCGATGGCACAAGTATTTTGAAATACACATTGCCATCGTTAAGAAATCAGATTGCAGTGGTTTTGCAAGATGTTTTTCTGTTTTCCGATTCCATTTATAACAATATTGCGTTAAGCGACGCAACGATCACTTTAGATCTGGTGATTGATGCTGCCAAAGAAATTGGCATTCACGAGTTTATAATGAGTTTGCCAAACAATTATCATTATAACGTAAAAGAACGTGGGGGTATGCTGTCTACCGGTCAACGTCAGTTAATTGCGTTTTTACGCGCTTATGTCAGTAAACCCAGCATTTTAATTTTGGATGAAGCTACCTCATCCATCGATTCTTATTCAGAAAAATTGATACAGGAGGCCACAGATAAAATTACCCGACACCAAACCTCCATCATTATAGCGCATAGGTTAACAACGATAAAAAAAGCCAACAAAATTATTGTGATGGATAAAGGCCATATTGTGGAACAAGGCTCGCATTTGGAATTGCTGGAAAAAAATGGCTATTACAAAACGCTGTACGATATGCAATTTGCCGGTGAAGCTGTTTAGTTGATATTTAATCTTTGAATTGTTAATTATTAAGTTTTTCTAAAACATATAACTGTAAAACTGCCAACTGCGACTGATAACTAATCGGGGCTTTAATTAAGGTCATACCTAATCATTTCAATAAGTTCCTGGGTATTTTTGAACAGCACAAACTCCCCGTCTTTTATATAAGATATTTTGCCTGTTTCTTCGGAAACAATCAAACAAATCGCATCGGTTTTCTCGGTAATTCCTATGGCAGCTCTGTGGCGCAATCCAAATCGTGCCGGAATGTTTTTTGAGGAAAGCGGCAAAACAACCCTGGTGGCTATGATAAAGTTATCTTTAATAATTACCGCACCGTCGTGCAACGGACTGTTTTTATAGAAAATACTTTCCAAGATGGGTTGGTTGACTTCAGTATACATTTTATCGCCGGTAGCTTTCACAAAATCTAAATTGTGCGTTCTTTCCAAAACAAGTAAAGCGCCAGTTTTAACGGCCGACATCGATTCGCAGGCTTTTACAATGGTTTCTACATCCATCGTAATATAAATTTCACTTTTTAAAAAGTTGATTTGTTTTAAAAAACTTTTTCGGTTCGTGAAATTTGTGGATCCCAGCATCAGCAAAAATTTTCGAACTTCAGGCTGAAAAACAATAAGTATGGCGATAGCGCCCAAACTCACAAGTGTTCCCAGCAAACCGCTAAGCATTTCCATTTGAAGTGCCTGGGTTATTTTCCAAATAATGATGACAAGTCCAATCCCAATAAAAATATTGATGGCAACACTTCCTTTTAAAAGCTTGTACACATAGTAAAGCAGCGTAGCCACCAAAACGATGTCTAAAACATCAAGATAAGAAAAATTCAGAAAATCAAGCATTCAATTTGTTTTTGTAAAAATAGGAAAAAAAGATGGCTTGTTAAACAGTTAATTGAGCCAATGGGCCTAATCTTTATTTTTGTTATAAATAAATTCTATCTGATTAATTAAAATTTTTTCACCAATGATATTTTCAATAATTGTTCTGTAAAATAAATAATCCCCATACAATAAGTTCCTGTTAAAGTTTAAATGAAGCATCGTTTGTTTGTCTTCATCATACAATTTTAAAAGTGCCGAGAGTTCATTTTTGAAATTTAATCGATCGGTTTTTGCCCCATTAATCCAAACGCTGTTTTGATTAAAAACCAGATGTACGTTATGGTAATTTATATAATCTGCGTTGTTTTCTGTATATTTACTGGATAAAAAGCCATCAATTTTAAAAGTGACGCCATCAAATTCCAAAAACGAAAGTCGCTTTGAAATGGTGTCGGAATAGCTAAAATAATCAAGCATTCCTTTTTCTGAATGCATAGAGTTTGCGTGCTTGTCCTGCAGTCGTATAATGTCGGGAATAATCGTTTTTAAAGGCAATCGTTTGTCGATGTTATAAATCCAATGCGTGGTGCTGATGGTGTTTTTTCGGTTTACATTGGCTATGGTGTCGTTATTTTTGACTTCAAAGAACATCCAAACCTGTGAATGATTTTGTATTTCCTGAACTCCTTTTTCAGCCAAAGTGGGTATTTTCACTTCTTTTTTTGCACAGCCAAACACTAAAAAAGGAAGAAATAGGAGCAATATTTTTTTCATAATTTATTGTTTAGCAATGAAACAATTTTTACCGCTTCAACGGCTTCTTTTACGTCGTGAACCCGCAATATTGAAGCGCCATTTAACAATGCAACGGTATTTGCCGCAGTTGTTGCGTTTAAAGCGGCATTTGCGGTGATGTTTAATGGTTTGTAAAGCATTCCTTTTCTGGACAAACCTGCAAGCAAAGGCGTTTCCAGGTTTTTGAACAGTGCTAAATGCTTTAATAATTGATAATTGTGTGCTGTGGTTTTGCCAAAACCAAATCCCACATCAGTGATAATATCATTTACGCCGAGTTTGTGCAATTCGGCAATTTTTTTTGAAAAATAGTAAAGCAAATCGGTGACAACATTCTCATAAGTCGGATTTTGCTGCATATTTTGGGGCGTGCCTTGCATATGCATCATCACATAAGGAACCTGAAGTTTTGCGACCGTTGAAAACATAGTTGCGTCCATTTCACCAGCTGAAATATCATTGACCATACACGCGCCGTGATGAATGCATTGCGCGGCAACTTCACTTCTGAAGGTATCCACAGAAATAAAAACGGAGGAAAATTCACTGATTAAAAGTTTTATGACGGGCAAAATTCGGTCTAATTCTTCTTCTTCTGAAATATGTTTTGCGCCAGGTTGGGAGGAATAAGCGCCTACATCGATAAATGTGGCACCTTCACACAGCATTTTTTCAACTTGATTAACAATAGCTGTTGAATTATGATATTTTCCGCCGTCAAAAAAAGAATCGGGTGTGCAATTTAAAATTCCCATAACTTTTGGCGTCGATAAATCTATTAAAGTGCCGTTGCAATTGATGCTTTTCATTATCTCACCACTTTGTTAATTATTTTGGTCATTTCCGGCACTTGGTAATTGAACATTTTAGCAATTAAATCGTCAACATTTTCACTGATGATGAGCATTTCTTTATTGGATTGTTTCAGGTAACCTTCTGTCACCATCACATCAAGCTGTAAAATCAAATGATTGAAAAATCCGTTGGTGTTTAAAATCCCCACAGGTTTGTTTTCAATGCCTAACTGCCCCAGAGTTAAGGCTTCAAAAATCTCATCCAAAGTGCCAAAACCGCCCGGCAATGCGATATAACCATCAACCAATTTACTGATTTTCACCTTTCGTTTGCTCATTGTTTTGGTGACAATCATTTCGGTGATATTGGTGTGGGCAACTTCTTCGTGGCGCAACAATCCTGGAATAACGCCAATAACCGACCCTTTTTTTTCAATCATAGTGTCGGCTATAATTCCCATCATCCCAATTTTTCCGCCTCCGTAAACGAGTCCAATATTATTTTCAATAAAACAATTGCCAAGTTTGATGGCTTCATTTCTGTAAATTTCATTAAATCCGATACTTGAACCGCAAAAAACAGCAACTTTTTTCATCTGTTTAAAATNNGTATCAAAATTTGCATTGCTCGTTTCATTCTTTAATTATGATTTTTTAATTCATTAAATTTGTCGAAATTTACGCAAATAATTAAAGCTATATGCAACAAACGTCAAAACAATATGATGCGGTTATTGAAAAATGCCGTTCATTGTATATAAATAAGTTGAAAGATTATGGATGTGCTTGGCGCATATTGCGATTGCCTTCGTTAACCGACCAAATTTTTATCAAAGCTCAGCGCATTCGCCAACTTCAGGGAAATATGACACGAAAAGTGGAGGAGGGAGAAATTTCTGAGTTTATAGGGATAGTCAATTATTCCGTAATGGCTTTGATTCAATTGGAAAATGGTGTGGCGGAACAACCAGATTTGACTGCAGAAGAAGCCATAAAATTATACGACAAACACGTGGCTGTCACAAAAAGTTTGATGGAAGACAAAAATCACGATTATGGAGAGGCCTGGCGCGATATGCGCGTAAGTTCACTGTGCGATTTAATTCTCCAAAAACTATTGCGCGTAAAACAAATTGAAGACAACAAAGGAAAAACCATTGTTTCTGAAGGCATTGACGCCAATTACCAAGATATGATAAACTATGCTGTTTTTGCCTTAATTCACCTAAAAGAATCTGAATAAAAAGAATCTGAATAATATGAAAATTCTAACCTTAATTTTGAGACTCCTTGTTTCCTTTACCTTTATTTTTTCCGGATTTGTTAAATTGGTGGATCCATTGGGGTCTTCCTATAAATTTCAGGAATATTTTAGCGCAGGTGTTTTAAATCTCGAATTTTTGATTCCTTATGCTTTGCCATTTTCTATTTTGTTAATATTGGCCGAATTGATGTTGGGTGTGATGCTATTGCTTGGATATTTGCCAAAGTTTACCGTTTGGAGTTTGCTGGTGATAACTCTTTTGTTCCTGTTTTTAACTTGGTATTCAGCCTTTTATAACAAAGTGCTCGATTGCGGTTGCTTTGGCGATGCCGTAAAATTAACGCCTTGGGAAACTTTTTATAAAAATGTGGTGTTGCTTGCTTTTATTTTGGTGTTGCTTTTTGGAACAAAACATATTCGTCCGCTCATCAGTCTTTCATTTGCAAAATGGATAAGCTTTCTATTTTTTGTGGTATTTCTTTACACTACCTACCACGTATTGGTGCATTTGCCAATCATCGATTTCAGGCCTTACGCCATTGGTAAAAATATCCCTGAAGGAATGAAATTTAAAGGTGCTGAATTACCGCCGATCCACGATTTTTATTTGGAGAATATGGAAGGTGACAATGTAACAGATAACCTGTTAAGTGAGGATAAAGTGATGCTTATTGTGACTTATAATATAGATAAGAGCGACAGACAGGGTTTTTCTAAAATTAAGGAAGTAACAGATAAAGCCATAACAAACGGATATAAGGTTTACGCATTAACAGCTTCTTTGGAAGAGGACTTTTTAGATATTAAAGACGAATTTAACTTGAATATTGAGATGTTGTTTTGCGATGAAACCACCTTAAAAACAATTATACGCGCAAATCCGGGAATTGTGACGCTTCAAAAAGGCACCGTAACCGGTAAATGGAATTGGGTTGATGCGGATAAAGTAATTCTCAATTAATAATTGAAAATTACTTAAAAACAACAACTTTAAACTAAAACAGCTAATCACTTTAAATTTTTAGCTGTTTTTTTATGTCCTTATTTTACTTCTTTATTTGAGGCTTACTCTCAATTATTAAGTCCAAAACACCTCTTTTTTATTTTTTAATATGATAATAAGTGAATATGCCCCAAAAATTTGGGGGTGAAAAATCACAAATTCTTATTTTTAAAATACCAACCCCTAAAAAATTAGGTATAATTCATAATAAATATTAAATATTATTAAAAACCCTATAAAAAAATAGGGTATAAATAAAAATATTAATAAAAATTACACTACTACCCCTATAAAATTTGGGGGTAAAAAATTATATATATATTTTTGCCTCGAAATCAATCAAAAAAATCACTTTATTATGAAGAAAATTGAAGCAATTATCAGAAAATCAAAATTTGATGAAGTAAAGGAAGCCCTGCATCAAATTGAAGTCAATTTTTTTAGCTACTGGGATGTCACTGGAGTTGGAAATGAAAAAGAAGGGCATGTGTACCGCGGTGTTAGCTACAGCACCTCCGACATACAGCGCAGGTTTTTGTCCATTGTAGTTTCTGATCCGTTTTTGGACAGAACAGTCGATGCAATTTTAAAAACAGCTTTTACCGGAACAGTTGGGGACGGTAAAATATTTGTTTCTGAAATTCAAGAATCCTACAGAATAAGAACTAAAGAAACTGGCTCAGACGCGCTAAAATAAAAACTACTAATTTTTACATTATGGAAAATACACTATTTACAGTTAACAATGTTTGGATGATGATTTGCACCGCACTTGTATTTTTGATGCATTTGGGGTTTTCATTATTGGAAATTGGACTGACAAGACAAAAAAACACCATCAACATTTTATTTAAAAACGTATTTATTCTTTCAATAGGAATCGTATTATATGCTTTGGTCGGATTTAATTTAATGTATCCGGGTACATTTATCAACGGAGTTTTACCCGATTATTTTATCAATTTATTTGGGCTGTCTGTGCCTGAAAACGGATTAACTTCTGATTACAATGTTGGTTATACCTACTGGACCGACTTTTTGTTTCAGGGTATGTTTGCCGCTACTGCTGCAACCATCGTTTCAGGTGCAGTCGCCGAGCGCGTAAAATTAGGTTCATTTATGATTTTTACCATATTTTATGTCGGACTTGTTTACCCAATTACCGGATCTTGGAAATGGGGCGGAGGCTGGTTAAATGACCTAGGATTTTANNGCAACCGCTGGGGTATTTATTTTATGGTTGGGCTGGTTCGGATTTAACGGAGGCTCTGTGCTTTCAGCCGATCCCGGGAAAACATCATTGGTTTTGGTAACTACCTGTTTGGCAGCGGCATCGGGCGGTTTGGCTGCATTTTTAGTGTCGTTGCTTCGACACAAACAATATGATTTGTCGATGTTCTTAAACGGTTTGCTTGGCGGTTTGGTTGGGATTACCGCCGGAGCCGATATTATGAGTGTTACCGACTCCATTGTTATTGGAAGTATTGCAGGAACACTTATAGTTTTAGGGGTTGGATTTGTTGACAGATTAAAACTTGATGATCCTGTTGGCGCTATTGCTGTGCATTTAATATGTGGAATTTGGGGAACATTGGCTGTGGGAATTTTCGGAGAATTGGCAGGTTTGGAACAATTGGGCAAACAAGCCATCGGCATTGTTGCGATAGGCGCATTCTGTATCACATTTGCTTTCATCATATTAATTATTTTAAAGAAAACCGTTGGAATCAGAGTTTCTGAGGAAGAAGAACAAGAAGGATTGGATATTCACGAACACGGAATGGATGCCTACCCTGATTTTCGTTTAAACCAACATTAATAAGTTTGAAAATGAGTGGCTTATTGTTTTAAGCCACTTAATTTCCCTGTAATTTTTTAGAATTTCGTTTGGGTGATATTTCACGCAAAAGGAAAAATATTGCCAAAAATTAATACTAACAATTAAACATTACAATCATGAAAACAATTAAAAGAACATTATTATTACTGGTTGCCATATGCTCATTAAGTACTGTAAATGCTCAAGAAGAACCAAAAACCAAATTTGACGTAGGTGTAGATTTTGCCAGCAGGTATGTGTGGAGAGGTCTTGAATTTTCAGATTCGCCTGCCGTACAGCCTTATGCTGAATTAACATCGGGGAATTTTACGCTTGGTGCCTGGGCTTCTTATGAAACTGGCGGGCAAGTGGTTGGACAAGAATTGGATTTGTATGCCAGTTATGCTTTTGGACCTGTTTCCTTAGGATTTATTGATTATGCATTTCCTGTTGATGGCGCTTCAGACGGTTATTTTAAAATGCAAAATCACGTTGG
>DPCK01000110.1:0-87586 GCA_003516285.1 Lutibacter sp.
AATTCCTTCATAGGTATTACCTGAAAATGCATCCATTGTAATGACAGTTTTGGGATAATTGTCGGAAATATTTTTTAGATTGCCAAACTCCCTTTCCATTGTTTTTGAATCATTGACGGTTAATGCCACTTGAATGTATTGCTTTTCTCCTTCTTTTTCACAGATAAAATCGATTTCTGAGGTGCCCATAATGCCCACATTAACTTTATAGCCTTGATACAGCAAATGATTGTACACTGCATTTTCCATTATTTTGCCGAGATCTTCCAAACGAAAACCCCAAAGTCCGTGTCGGATGCCGAGATTTTCAAAATAATATTTTTCACCTATTTCAAAAAGGCGTTTACCGATAAGGTCATATCGTGAGACTTTGTGCACTAAAAAAGCATTTACCAAGTGCTGTATATAGGTTTGCACTTGATTGGGAGCCATATTGATGCGCTGTGATTTTAAAAAATCGCTTATTTTTTTTGCAGAAAATATACTTCCTGTATTCCCTGCCAAAAACAAAACCAATTGCTCCAAAAATGGCACATTGCGCACAGCATATCTATTGATAATGTCACGGTATACGATGGTGCTGTAAATATTTTTTAAATATTCAAAAACAATGGCATCTTCTAAGGGTAAGTGTTTTAAATAAGGAAGTCCCCCGTATTTAAGGTATTTATCTAAACTTTTGGGGCTATTGATTAACGAATGAAAATCCAAAAATTCTTTATAGGATAGGCTATACACCACAATTTCAATGTACCTGCCACTTAAATGACCGGCAATATCACCCGACAACAAGTTTGCGTTACTGCCTGTGCAGTATAAATCGAGGTCTTCTTGCAATAATAGAGACCGCAAAGCGGTTTCAAAATGAAGTATGTCCTGGATCTCATCAATAAAAACATACGTTTTGCCGATTGTTGATTTGTTTGCCAACACATAATCCTGCAAATCTATGGCTGTTTTTATAAAGGAAAATGCCAAATCTTCTTTATTAATGTATAATATAGCCACATTTTCATCTTGTTCAAGCAAGCGCGCCATCAGTTGAAAGAGCAAATAACTTTTACCTACCCTACGTTGGCCCGTAAATACTTTTATGAGGTTTTTACCCATAAAAGGGCTTACCCGCTCTATATACTGGGTTCTTCTTTGAAGATCTTTTGGTAATTTAATAGTCATTTATTATAATTACGTTTATAACTTTTGTCAAATATAGCAATTATTATAAATATAATTATAACTTTTCACGTATTTTTTAAGAATGTGCTTTACCGTTTGGTGACTTGACAAGTAGGCGATTTTTACTATAAACTGATAGCTAAAATTTGGTTATAGGTTGTCAAAACTATATTATTTACCCGAAACAGTTTTTATCTTTTTCATATGTAGATCATTATTTGCTTTTTAAAGATCATATGGAATCGCTTATCTTCATTGGAGTTTGCAAGCAAATTTTTTTATGGCGATTTCATCTAAATGATTATGATTTTTTTCTCTCCCTTGTCACCCTGAGCTTTTGTCGAAGGGAGGGTTGGGGTAAAAGAAAAAAATTAGTTGTTCATTTTTTTTTTGATTCCAGTCTTACACACCCCTAGCCCCTCTCTAGAGGGGAATTAATCATGTACACTTTGACCTTTTAACTTTTAACTTTTAACTTTCACTTTTTATCTTTTTTACGGTATCCACTTTTTCTCAAAATTGGGTTTTCTTTTTTCCAGAAAAGCATTTCTGCCTTCTGTGGCCTCTGCTGTCATATACGCCAAACGGGTTGCTTCACCGGCAAAAACCTGTTGTCCAACCATTCCGTCATCGGTTAAATTCATCGCGAATTTCAACATTCTGATGGAGGTTGGCGACTTGGCCAATATTTCCTGCGCCCATTCATAAGCGGTTTCTTCCAATTTTATATGGGGAATTACGGCATTTACCATACCCATTTCATAAGCTTCCTGCGCAGAATAACTTCTTCCGAGGAAAAATATTTCACGGGCTTTCTTTTGGCCGACCATCTTGGCCAAATAAGCTGAGCCATACCCGCCGTCGAAACTGGTGACATCGGCATCGGTCTGTTTAAAAATAGCGTGTTCGGCACTTGCCAAAGTCAGGTCGCAAACCACGTGCAAACTATGTCCGCCCCCAACAGCCCATCCCGGAACCACTGCAATCACCACTTTGGGCATAAAGCGTATCAACCGTTGCACTTCCAATATATTCAATCGGTGATAACCGTCTTCACCCACGTAACCCTGATGACCGCGCGCTTTTTGGTCGCCGCCGCTGCAAAATGAATAAACACCGTCTTTGGTTGATGGCCCTTCCGCAGAAAGCAACACCACACCAATGGAAGTGTCTTCCTGGGCATCGTAAAATGCCTCATACAATTCCTTTGTTGTTTTAGGCCTGAACGCATTTCTGACATCGGGCCTGTTAAATGCTATTCGCGCAACGCCATTGCATTTTTTATAGGTGATGTCTTCAAAATCCCTGACGGTTTTCCAATTAATTTCTTTCATATGTGACTAGTTATTACTATAATTATGTCATTCCTTAATTTGCATAATTTTATCCTCAATTTATCAAAGGTATTTCCGTTATGCTCATTTCATTATCTTTTCAATGAAGAAGTAAAAATAAATCATTTAAATGATTTAAAAAATTATAACCTTAAAAATGGGTTCACTTATTTACAACCCATATCATATGATCTAAAATACAATGATTTGGTTAATTTATATTTTCAAAAGTATTTGATGATACAATCATAAAAGCTAGTTAAAAAATTTATAAAAAATCAAATGAATCAAAATATATTTAACCGCAAAAAACGCAAAGAAAATACGCAAAGGGCGCAAATCAATTTTCTATATTTATTTTCATTTTTAAGATGATTTACCATAGGGATTAATCACTTATTTATTATTTTTAATTGGAGTTCAGTGAACAATGTTTGTAGCGAAAAGCCCGACCTGCCTGCCGGCAGGTAGGCCTGCCAGCTGGCGGGTAACGCCAAAATAGAAATTACTGTATTATTAAAATTAAACCAATGATTTTAATTTTATAACTGTTTATGGTCTTGGCTTTTAAAAAAATTATTTAACTTTAAAAAATTAAAACACTACTGATGAAAAAATTAGAACTTTTTGTAATTGTCCTGCTCATTACAAGTGCGCTCTATTCACAAAACACACAATATAAAAAATTCAGCTCAAGAGAATTGAATGATGATCGAATTTTAAAAATTTATGTGCCGCCGGGTTATGCTGACGATGAATCAAAATTGTATCCGCTTACCATTGTGCTGGATGCCGAATATTTATTTGATGTTTATGTGGGAAATTACATTCTTTTTTCGGCGAAGGAAAAAGCGCCGGAACAAATTATTGTCGGCATCAATCAAAATCAATTTAATGAGCGAATTAAAGATTGTGCATATTCAGAAGAAAATAGTTTGCCTACAAAAGACAGCGAGGCATTTTACCGATTTATAAGAAGTGAATTGTTAAATTATTTAGAGGAAACTTACAGGTTATCGCCTTTTAAAACCATTGTAGGCAATACCTTAACTGCAAATTTTATCAATTATTTTTTGATAGAAGATGATCCGGGATTTAATGCATTTGTGGCCATCAATCCNNCCCTACATTTCGGAAAACTGGAAAACGGCCATAAACAGCGCCAATGAACTCTTAAACTCAGCCAACAATCCGAAATTTAAATATCAGTATGAATTCTTCGAAAAAAGCAATGCTGTGGCATCGATCGGGCAAAGCATTTCGAGTGCTTTTGCCTTTATTTTTGATTTGTATTCGGCGATTTCAAAAGAAGAGTTTGATAAAAATATCAAAGATCTTTCGCCTGCTGATGCCATTGCGTATCTGGAAAATAAATATGTGGAAATTGACTATTTATTCGGAAGCAATCTAAAAATAAGGGAAAGCGATATTTTTGCCATAGAATCCATTATTCTGGACAAAGAAAACGGGGATTATTTAAAGAATTTTGGAGAAATGATCAACAAACTTTATAAGGAATCACCCATTGGGGATTATTATATAGGACGTTATTATGAAACGGGAGGCAAATTTAAACAGGCACTTCAGTATTACAAAAGCGGTTATATGAAATTGCCTGAAGGCGACCCAAATGCCGATGGTTATTATGAAAATATTGAAAGGGTTCTTAAAAAGAGAGACGGAACTTATAAGGAATAAAAGCCCCCTAACCCCCGAAGGGGGACAGAGCGTAAAGAAAACAGCCAGTGGCTGTTTTTAGCGATAGGGCCAGCTGGCGCGTAGGGCTTATTAATAAATTAAAAAAGGTAATTCGTAATAAATATTTTACATTTGAAAAGTCAAAATATGAATTTACATAGCATCATAAAATCCTTTATCGTAAGTATAATATTTCAAAAGCGTTAAAAATTTTTGAAGCCTTGGAGAAAATTTAGCTTTTGAAATATGGTTTTTAAAGAGCGGTNNCGATCTTTAAAAAATACCTGACGAGAAAGTGCCTTTTCTTTTGGTTCGTTTTCTTTGGGCAAGCAAAGAAAATGAACAAAAACATAGATTGAATTACAAAATACCCGATACAAGAAAAAACAATGAGTAACATCATTCTAAAAATAGAAAACCTCTCTAAGCAGTATAGACTCGGCCTCGTCGGTACCGAAGGCCTCCTAGCCCCCGAATGGGGACAGAGCGTTAAAAAAATGTTCGGTGAACATTTTTAGCGATAGGGCCAGCCGGCGCGTTGGCCTTAAAAAAGTTAAAAGCTCAAAGTAGAAAGCTAAAGATTTTTGATTCCTAACTTATTCCAATAAACTGTCTTTTTGTCCAATTGACCAATCGGATAATTTGATTCCTTCGTCGGAAATGGTGATCAATTTTTGTCGGAACAATCCGCCAACAGCATTTTTAAAGGCTTTTTTGCTCATTCCCAATTGGTATTTTATTTCTTCCGGAGCTGTTTTGTCGTTCAATGGCAAAAAACCTTTGTTTTCTTTGAGCGCCTTCAGCAGTTTAATTTCGTAGCTTACAATGGTTTGTTTAAAACCTATGGGCTGCAAACTCACGTCGAGTTTTTCATCATCCCTTATTTTTTTAATGTAACCGGTTAATTGCTGGCCTTCATAAATTTTTTGAAAAAGCTCACTTTTGTAAAGCAAACCTTCAAATTCGTGGTTTACCATCACCGTAAAACCCAATGTTGTGGACTTCACCACCAACAAATCAACCTTATCCCCTATCTTTAATTCTTCCATTTTCTACGCTTTTAAATTGTTGAAATATGCTTTTAATATCTGGTCATTTTCTAACCTTGGCGTAAAGATTTCCAAGACCTTCGGAAAGCCGGAATCTTCATAAAAATTAGAAAGCTGTAATTGTAATGCCGTTTCATCTTTGGCGGTGATGTATTCAAAATTGTACATTTTACACAAATGTTCTGCCGTCAGATGGTGTGGCGTTTCAAAATAATCCAATGATCCTGATTGTTGCGGACCAGGAATAAATCTGAAAATACCGCCGCCGCCATTGTTAATTACGATAATTCTGAAATTATTTGGAATATAATTGTTCCACAGCGCATTGCTGTCGTACACAAAACTAATATCGCCCGTAATAAACAAGGTATTTTCCTTGACTGCATAGGCCGCGCCAATTGCGGTGCTCGTGCATCCGTCGATGCCGCTTGTGCCTCGGTTACAAAAAATTCGCCAGGTTTTGTCGCTGTCGAACAATTGTGAATACCGAATAACGGAACTGTTGCCCAGCTGCAATTGGGTATGGTTTGGAATGGTTGCCAAAATGGCACTGAACACTTTTAAATCCGAAAACGCACAGGTTTCCATAAATTCTTGATGTTTTTGCAACCTTAACTCTTTTTTATGAAGCCAAAATTGTTGGTAATTGCTTTCTTTGGATTTTTTTAAAAAGAAAAATTGGCTAAAAAACAGTTGCGGCGACACCTTAAAATGGTGTTCCAAACAATGAAAAGTATCATATGCCCTTAAAGCATCTGCGTGCCAATGGTGTTTTGGTCTGAAATTTCGAAGCTGTTCCTTTATTTTTTTTGATACAATCATTCCGCCAACAGTCAGCAAAATATCCGGTTTGAATTCCGCCAACTCATCTTCCTCAAAAGGAAAAATCAATTTATCGATGCTATTGATGAATTTTGGATGTGAAACATTCGCAGTATTTTCAATGAGCACCAATACCGATGGATCTTTTGCCAAATGTTCCAATTGGATTTGCAGCAATTCATCGGGAAAATGTTCGCCTACCAACACCATCTTTTTTGTGGAAGCATTCCAAATATCGGCAAATTTTTGAAGTTCGTTTACTTCCAGCGGAATTTCCTTCAGCAAAGATTTTTCTTCAATTTTGACTAATTTCAAGGTTAATTTTTCAGACTCGTCATCCCTATTTTCTTCCGAAGTCATTTCATACAAAGGATCCTCAAAAGGCACATTGATATGCACAGGTCCTTTTTTGTCGATTGCGGTCTGCAATGCTTTTTCTATGAGTTCCCAATCATTTTCTCCGCCTAAATTTGCGCTGCATAAAATATGGTTTTCAAACACATTTTCCTGGCGGATGGTTTGTCCGTCCCCAATATCAATCAAATTTGCAGGCCTGTCTGCCGAAATGATCACCAAAGGAATATTGCTGTAAAAAGCTTCAGCGACGGCCGGATAATAATTGAGCAAGGCCGAGCCTGAAGTACATACCAAAGCAACCGGTTTTCTTGTTTGCTGTGCAATTCCCAAAGCAAAAAAAGCCGCACTGCGCTCATCGACCACCGACAATGTTTTACTTATTGTCGACCCGTTAAAACCAATAATAAGCGGTGCATTTCTTGAACCTGGAGATATGACGACGGTATTTATGGAAAATTTTTCGCAACTTTTTACAACAAGCTGGGCCAATTTATTTTTAGGAAATTCCTGCATTTACACTTCAAATTAATTTGCAAAGTTAAACAAAGTTATGTTCATATTTTTTATGAAAACGGAGTACTTTTAAGTAAATATTACAAATTTTCAAAAATATAACCTGAAGGATAAACAGCTATGCAATTTTACATTTGCAAACAATGTTGTCCGATAAAAACTCATTGCATTTTATAAATCTCAATCCACAATGGGACTTAACAAACAGGTCGCCCCGATGGGGCTTGTTTTTAATGAAAAACTATTTTCTACAAGCAGGTCGTCCCGATGGGACTAAAAACAGCTCCGTAGGAGCGAAATGTTTGTAGAATATTGTAAAAAGTCAGGTTTAAAGCCCCATCGGGGCGACCTGTTTGTTTTGAAAAATTTAACCGGACAATAATGATTTACAAATTGGAAAAGATCCGATTTAATCACAAAATAATTGCTTTTGGTCGGTTCAAATTTTAGTTAATTCTTCTGCCTTGTGTAGTAAACGACAAACCCTGTTGGCCTGATGTTGAAATCATAATTCCTTCAAAAAATGGTTCGTTGGCGTTTTTAGAAACCTTCCATTCAAACAAGAAATTGGCGCCTGTTCCGCCTTCTTTATCAATTTCATCAATCACAATTTCTGCAGTTTCCATCGGAGCAAGGAAAATTGGTTTTTTAAGGTAAGACCTGATTTCTTTACCCTGGGTATCGAAATATATTGCTTTAAAAACATAAACTGTGTCTGTTAAATTAATGTTTCGCATACTTACCGTTACTGTCAAGTCTTGGGTTCTGTGTTCCGATTGGCTATAAATTTGAGAATAAACCGCCAAATAAGTGTTTCCCGATATCAGTGAATCATTTAGTTTAAAGTCAATGGTTCTATTTTCCCAATTTTCTTGGTGAATGGAACTTATGACTTTCTTTTGTTCACAGGAATTTATTGTGAGCGCCAAAATTAATAGTAGAATAATACGTGCCATATTCTTTGTGATTTCATCTCATTGGACCTAACAAATATACATTTTTATCCCCCAAATTACCAATCTAAAATGATTTATGAACGATTTCAGCTACCTTTAAAACAGCACTTTTTTCATCACTTCTGTCTTAGACACGGTTTCCTCCCACTCATTTTCAGGAATGCTGTCCGCCGTAATTCCGCCGCCAACATAAATGGAAGCAACCTTATTCTCCAGTTGCATACAGCGCAAATTCACGAATAAATTGGTGGCATTATTGATATTTAATTCACCCAAAAATCCGGAATAATAGGCTCTGTGGTAACCTTCATTCTGCAAAATAAAAGCGGCTGCAACGGTTTTTGGCAAACCACAGACTGCTGGTGTCGGGTGAAGGGAATTTATGATGCTTTCCAAAGAATCGTCGGACTTCAATTTACCCGAAATATCGGTTCTTATATGCACCAAATTTCCAGCCTGTACCGTAAATGGTTCAGAAACTTTCAAATTTTCAACAGATTCTTCTAAATTATTCAGGATAAATTCTGTTACATATTGTTGTTCCTGTTTTTCTTTATTTGGCCAAACCACATTGGTCGTTCCTGTATATTTTTGGGTTCCTGCCAAAGCCATCGTTTTAAAATTGCCTTTTTCAACAGTGAGCAATTTTTCCGGAGTTGCGCCCATCCACAATCCCACTTCAGGATGAAACCATAAATACACAAAAGCGTTTTTATAAGCCATTAACATTTTTTTAAATGTGTCAAGCACATTCAAATTGGCGATTTTCAATGTTTCTTTTCGCGACAAAACAATTTTTTGGGCATTGTTACTTTTGATGAAATCTATGGCATTTTGAACAATTGCGATGTGTTTTTCTTTTGATGAGTCTGACACTTCAATAAGGTCAAATTTTGGTTTTTCTGCTTTAATTTCATTGATTTCTAGCAGCTCATTATCACGAATTTTTATACTGAAGGAGTCGCATTCATCAAAAGGAAAAAATATTTTTTGCTCTTTGGAGTTAAAAGGCGCGAACACAAAGCCCGCTTCATCATAAGATTTTAATTCTTGCAATTCTTGTGTTTTCTGCACAAAAGCCGTCACCAAATCTTCATTTGGCTTTCTGAACACCACAAATGGTGTTTTTGACTGATAAACACGTTCTAATTCAATAAAAAAATTTGCTATATTTTCAGACAATTGTTTCAAATTAAATGGTTATAAATCAATAAAATAAAGGCTATTTCGGCAAAATAATGTTGGTGAGCCTGCACGTGGAAATTAATTTTCCCCTATCATCCTCAATCCTGATCTCTAATAAATGTGTGGTTCTTCCTTTATGTATAAATGTTGCCGTTGCAATAACATTTCCGCTTTTGGCGCTGCCCAAATGATTGGCGGAAAATGCAATGCCCCTCACCATAAATTTATCGTTATCGATCACCAACATAGAAGCCGGACTCCCGACACTCTCGGCCAAAGCCGTTGTGGCGCCGCCGTTTAGAATGCCATCCGGCTGAAAAACCCTTGTGTTTACCGGCATTTTAGCCACCAAATAATCATCGCCAACATCGGTGTAGGTGATATTCAAGGTTTCCATCAGGGTATTTTTACATAAAGAATTTAATGTCTGCAATGTTTTTTCTTTTTGATTCATTGGTTGGTGTTATTTGTTAAAATAAATTGCCTGATTTTAAAGGTTTAGCGGTAAAAAAATTTGATTTTGGCAATTTTAAATAAAAAATGTCAGACCGTAAAAATAAGAATTAAAACTTTAAATAGTACATTTGTATTTTAAAATCAGTTGAGAAAATGGCTTACAAAATTAGGGTAGTATTGGACGTTGAAAAAGACGTAATCAGGGATATTCTTGTTAATGAAACCATTAATTTGGAAGATTTACATTTTATTATTGCAAAATCGTTTGGATTTCAGGGACTTGAAATGGCTTCTTTTTACCGAACGAATGAAGACTGGGAACAAGGTGAGGAAATTCCGCTTTTTGATATGTCAGATGACGGAACAGCATTGTGTATGAGAAATTCTTTATTGAAAAATGTTTTAACGAAAGAGGGCGATAACCTGATTTATGTATACGATTTTCTTTCGATGTGGACGTTTTTTGTTGAATTGTCCAAAATTGAGACAACTAAAGAAAAAGACCTGCCAAAAATCTTGTTATCCATAGGAAATAAACCCGATAAAGCCCCCGAAAAAGAATTTATTGCAGAGTCAGAATTTGATGATTTTGAAAGCCTGGACGATGATGAATTTGAAAATTTGGATGAATTTGANNATCCTCGTATGTGCACCTCTAAATCGTCTGGCAATGGCAGAACGCTCTTCTTTTTTGTATTGCTCCACAGATTCTTTCTGCAGATTGTCGGCCACCATTTTAACAAACGGATAATTTTCTTTAAAATACTGCGGAAAATAGACTTTTAAATTCCCTTCATAACATTGCTGGTCAAAATCCANNAAATCGAATCCCACTTTTAAAATATCGCCCATCGTTTTACATTTCTTGAAATTTTTATCGTTGGTGTATTTCACCAAATCCATTTTTAACTGATGAATTTTCTCGGGCGTTGAAATGGTGTCATTGGACATACAATCCAACAAACTGTTTATCCTCGTATGTGCACCTCTAAATCNNTCATAACATTGCTGGTCAAAATCCATCGCACGAATTCTATATTCAACCTGGTCAAAATCGTATGAAGCGACAATCACATAGTTGTAAGCCCGCATATCACCCAACAAGCGAATAACGCAGCGTTCATTGAATTTCACAAACTCTTTGGAAAGCCTTTTTTTACCGCTGGCCGACATATATTTAAGATTCTCCTCTATAAAACTATCGCCGGGAACACCCAGCACGTGCTCTTCAATCAGGGTGTCTTTATAAACCAAAAAATTGATGTTGTTGGGCGACAGAATATGCTCTAATTCCAGTCCGTACACCCTTGAAGCATCCGCCTTTTTAATATAAATATAGGTATGGTTGTCGTTTAAAATATTTCTGACTTTCACCCTGAAAGGTTTTGAATTTCCAAATGTGCAATAGTCAATGGCATCAACATTTAAAAAAGAAATGGATTCTTCGCTTCCGTCGCCGTGCAAAATAATGTACATACGTTTGAGACTTAAATCAATTTCATCGCGCTCGTGGTCGGAGTAATACACTCGAATCCACAACGTATCGTCGCCCTTTTTATCATAAACGGCAATGCCGCCGGCAAAGCGAAGCAAATCATCATAAAAAATCGGAATTTTAATATTTCGGTTGTATTCGGTTAAATACGCATACAACTGATTGTTAATGGTATAACTCGGTTTTTTTCGCGACATTAATTTTTCTTCCTTCATAAAAATATTGGGTAAAGTTCAAATTTAGTATATTGCCGTAACAAATATTGTTAATTAACGTCTAAATTTAATACTAAACAACAAAATTTTGGAAACAATACTATCCTTAAAAAACCTTCATAAAAAATTTGGCGCCATTCACGCGGTAAATGATCTGTCTTTTGACATTAAAAAAGGCAATGTTTATGGCATTCTTGGACCGAACGGCAGCGGAAAATCGACCACGCTGGGCATCATTTTAAATGTGGTCAATAAAACTTCGGGAAATTTTAGCTGGTACGACGGCAATTTAACAACGCACCAGGCCTTGAAAAAAGTGGGCGCCATTATTGAGCGGCC
The DNA here is from genome assembly GCA_003516285.1 of Lutibacter sp. Classification (GTDB taxonomy): domain Bacteria; phylum Bacteroidota; class Bacteroidia; order Flavobacteriales; family Flavobacteriaceae; genus Lutibacter. The sequence continues at coordinate 11,596 of DPCK01000110.1, forward strand.
AAATTTTTATCCGTATATGACCGCGATTCAAAATTTAGAATTGGTGTGTAAAATAAAAGGTGTTCCGTTCACCAAAATTGAAGAGAAGCTTAAAACTGTTAATTTATACGAACGCAGAAACAGTAAATTTTCGACTTATTCCTTAGGGATGAAACAACGTTTGGCCATTGCTTCCGCTTTATTGAACGACCCGGAAATATTGATTTTGGATGAACCCACCAACGGACTGGATCCGCAGGGAATTCACGAAATTAGGGTACTCATTAAAGAAATTGCCCAAACCGGAACTACGATTTTGTTGGCGTCTCACTTATTGGATGAAGTTGAAAAAGTATGTTCTCACGTGGTGGTTATTCGCGAAGGCATTAAATTATATTCCGGTACTGTTGATGAAATGGTGGCTTCCCACGGACTTTTTGAACTGAAAGTCGATGCTGGAAGTGAAAAATTAATCGAATTGCTTACCAAATTCGAAGGAATTGCCTCCATCAAAACAGAAGACGATAAACTCATCGCTACGTTGAATAAACCATTGTCGGCATCAGAAATAAACAGTTACCTGTTCCAAAATGGCATTGTTTTATCGCATTTGGTGAAACGAAAACCAAGTTTAGAACAGCAATTTTTAACGTTAACCAATAAAAATTAAGCTATGCTACGATTGTTAAACATAGAAATTCATAAGTTAAAACACAACAGAGCCAGCAGGGTTTTGGTTTTTATTTATTTTGTATTGCTCACTTCCATCGCTTTAATTGCGGCCATAAAATTCGATATCGGTCCGGTGAAATTTCATTTGGCGGACCAGGGAATTTTTAATTTCCCTTATATCTGGCATTTCAACACCTATATCGCGTCTATTTTAAAATTTTTCCTGTTGCTGGTTATTGTTTCTATGATGGCCAATGAATACAGCAACAAGACCTTAAAACAAAATTTGATTGACGGATTGAGCAAAAAAGAATTTGTGCTATCAAAATTTTATACGGTTATTTTACTTGCTTTAATTTCAGCCGTTTTTGTGTTTTTTGTTTCGATGATTCTTGGTTACAGTTATTCAGATTTTACTGAATTATCCATAGTCACCACTGATCTGGAATATTTAGTTGCCTTTTTTGTGAAACTCGTCGCTTTTTTCTCTTTCGGATTGTTCTTGGGAATATTGGTGAAAAGATCCGCTTTTGCAGTTGGCGCAATGTTGGTTTGGGCAATGATTGAAGGTTTTGCCAAAGGAATGCTCTATTGGAAATTTGAAGAAAACGTTGCCAATGTGATGCAATTTTTTCCTTTGGAGGCGATGAGCAACCTGATAAAAGAACCTTTTACCCGTTTGGGCGCCGTAAAAACCGTGGCAAAACAAGTAGGTGAAGATTTGTCAAAAGATTTTTCGGTACAGCCAAAGGACATTATTATTGTATTGATTTGGACAGCCATCTTTATTTATGCTTCGTATGTGTTGCTTAAAAAGCGGGATTTGTAAGAGGAAAATGATGTCTCAGTTTTTAGTTGCAGCAAGCAGTTTTTTTTGAACTTTTTACTTCTAATCCTATCCCTCAACTTCCCGAACTAAAATCGGGACAGGTTTTTATTTCCTGATAGCTTAAGTGAGAAAGGCGGTTTTATTTGATTCTAGAAATGAACTATTAACTTGATGTCTTCGGTCTTCGGACTTCAGACTTTCAGCTTTTAACTTCTTATATTTAATATCGAATATTTTAAACGCTAACTTTTAATTTTTTATATATTTGGATATTACAACTAACGCATCCAAATGAAAAAATTCACTGCCATCTTATTGCTTTTTTGCAGTTTAACATTGTTAGCGCAAGGCGAAGCCAATTTTTGGTATTTCGGACAAAATGCAGGCTTAAATTTCAATAGTGGTTCTCCTGTTCCAATTTCAGGAAGTTTAAACACTTATGAAGGCTGTGCTTCATTTTCAGATAAAGATGGAAATCTACTATTTTATACGGATGGAACAACCGTTTGGGATAAAAATAATATTCCTATGCCAAATGGAAATGGCAGCTTAAAAGGTCATTCATCCAGTACGCAATCTGCCATCATTGTTCCTTACCCTGAAGATGCCAATCGATTTTACATTTTCACGGTTGGAGCGGTTGTTAACAATATTGGTGAATTTGGCCTTCATTGTTATACGGTTGATATGACAAAAAATAATGGTTTAGGTGACATTGTTGGCACATCAATTGACTTATCAGATGGAAGAAACCAANNTAGTTGATTATGTTTCAGAAGACAGAAGAGGTTATTTAAAAGTTTCTCCTGATGGCAAAAAACTGGCAAGCGCTACTTTTACTCAGTATTACGACAATCAAAATAATGTTAATGTACTTGGAAATGGCAAGTTACATCTATACAGTTTCGATGATGTGACAGGCATAGTTAAAAATGACGGATTGGATTTAATGACCAATATACAAAATGATGGTGTTCCTTACGGAGTAGAATTTTCTCCAAACTCATCAAAATTATACACTTCAACGTTTGATGGCAGTACTTATAAAATATTTCAATTTGACCTTGATAATACAAATATTGCATCTTCAAAATCCCTTATAAATTCACAAATTGGTTACAGGGGCGCTTTGCAGTTGGCGCCTAACGGTAAAATTTATGCCACGATTCCTCCAAATTACAACAACGGTACCCGCTATTTAAATGCCATTAATTCACCTGATGAATTGGGCGTAAATTGCAATTATCAGAAAAACGCCATTGATTTAGGCGCGGGAAGGGCAATGCAAGGTTTACCGCCATTTATTGCTTCGATATTGCTGCCTGTTGAAATTACGGACGGCATTACCACGCAAAATTTGAACAATACTACCGCAAAACGTTGTTTGGGAGAAAATTACCAATTAACGCCTATCAATATTTCAGGAACATCAACCTATAAATGGACATTTAACGAAATTCCATTTGGTACGAATCCCTCACTCACCTTAAATAATCTTTCCTTTTCAAATGCTGGAATTTATAAATTGGAAGTCGTAAATATTGATAGCTGCGGATTTAGAATTGTTTATAAAGGAGAAGTGAAAGTTGAAGTTTATACACCGCCAACCATTACAAAACCAACCAATATTTTAAAATGTGACGACAATAACGACGGACTTTTCGCATTTGATTTACACGGTTTAAAAGATGCTGAAATTCTGGGCACGCAAAGTGCAACCGTATTTGAAGTGGTTTATTTTAATAATCAGGCAGATGCAGATGCCGGCACAAATCCAATTTTAAATCTTTACACCAATTTATCAGCTTATAGCAAGGACACTTTGATTGCCCGAATCCAAAATATCCAAAATCCGATTTGCTATGAAACAGAAAGTTTTACCGTTCAGGTTTTTGAATCACCTAATCCGCCGGCAACCATTTCAAATTTATCTTTGTGCGATTCGAATTTAACCGGTACAGATAAGGATGGTCTCGAAAAGTTTAATTTAAAAAGCAAAGAACCGGAAATTTTAAACGGACAATCCCCTTCAAAATTTACGATTACTTATTTTAGGGATGCTGCTTTTACTGATAAAATTACCAATCCGGCTTCTTTTCCAAATACAACCGCCGGTTTACAGCCCGTCTATGTCAAAATAGTAAATAACAGCAATCCGGCTTGCGAGGTTACAAAATCATTCAATCTTGAAGTTTTTGCCTTGCCGGTAATCAATTCCACCTTTACATTTAAACAATGTGACGAAGATGGCACACCAGATGGTAATACCGATTTTAACCTAAATGAAGCAAATGCTTATTTAACATTGGGCGATACTTCTTTATCCGTCACCTATCATTTAAGCCTTTCCGATGCAACTTCAGACGTAAATAAAGTTACTGCGAGTCCGTTTTCAAGCGCATCGCAAATCACTGTTTTCGCCAGAATTAAAAATACCAATGGCTGTTTCAGGGTTGCCACTGTAAATTTGTTGGTTTCTTCGACCTCTTTTGATGTGAACTATCTAAAAACAATGAATGCTTGTGACAATGATGGTGAAATTGATGGATTTCGACTGTTTAATTTAGCAGAAAATTCAGAAGACATTATGGGGGAATTTCCGTCAGGACAAAATTTAAGCGTTTCTTATTACCGAAATTTAACGGATGCGCAATTGGAACAAAATGAGATCGATCAGAGCCAACCCTTTAGAAATCAATCAGCCTTTGAACAAACACTTTATGTTCGTGTGGAGAGCGACGATAACGGCGAATGTTTCGGATTTGGACCGCATTTAAAATTGGTGGTGGAAGCGCGACCCGATTTTGAGCTGGATGAAAGCGTTATTTATTGCTTAAATCTGCCGCCAATTACGGTTTCAACCTACAACCCAAAAGGAAATTATACTTATGAATGGAAAAATGAAAACGGGATGGTGGTTGGCAACAATCCGTCTTTGGAAATTTCGGCGCCAGGAAATTACACAGTTATTGCAAGATCTGCGGAAGGATGTGAATCCTTTTCCAAATCCATCAGAGCCATTCCTTCCGCAATTGCGACCATTACACAAAATGACATTATCGTTATTGACGATTCCGCAAACAATTCCATCACCATCAACACCAGCAATCTGGGCATAGGGGATTATGAATTTTCTTTGGATGAAGATTTTGGAAATTACCAAGATGAACCCTATTTTGAAAATGTAAGTCCGGGATTTCACACCATTTATGTTCAGGATAAAAACAGTTGCGGCATAGCCCCCATTGAGGTTTCGGTAATCGGCTATCCTAAATTCTTTACGCCAAATGGTGATGGCCATAATGATACCTGGAATGTTTTGGGCGTTAGCGAAAACTTTTTCCAAAGTGCCACCGTTTATATTTTTGACCGTTTTGGGAAACTTATTAAAGAAATTGATTTGTACAGCGATGGATGGAACGGTTCATTTAAAGGCAACTATTTGCCGGAAACAGATTATTGGTTTTCGGTTGAATTGGTGGACCTAAAAGGAAATATCAGGGTTAAAAAAGGGCATTTTAGTTTGATAAGGAGGTAATCAATCCTTAGTCAAAACTGCTTTTTGCCGGCCATTCACCAAATACGATTTCACTTCCGGAATATCCTCGGATTCAAATTTAGCATTTCCTGAACTGGTTGGATTTTTACCATCGGCAGAAATAATTTCAAAAATTATAGTCTCATTCATCTTCGTATAGGTTGAAATGATATAGGAATCCATAACTTCAAAAAAACTGGTTAACCTACCCATTTTATAGTAAGCATCAATCTCGATGGTGTTTTTTTCATCGATTGCATATTTCCCGCTTTTGGCATCAACAATTTTAAGTTCATAATCGCGCAAATCTACTTTTCCTTTAAATTCATAACTGATTTTAAATTGATAAACGGAATCTGATTTTTGTAAAATATCCAGTTTCATTGGAAGTTTCATTTTAACGGTATCCACCCCAAAAATTTGCAGTTCCCCTTTATAATTGCCCTCCCACGATTTTGGAAAGGTAGTTTGGGAAAATAAATTGCTGCTTAACAGCATCAATAACAAAGGTAATATTGTCGTAATTTTCATCGATTTAATTTTTTTATATGAAACTCCTTCTGAGTTTAAAAATACCTTATTTTTTCGAATTGGTTGTTTTTTGACTAGCATTAAAGATTCGTTAAATATGATGCAGCACTAAAAAACCAGAGAATTTAGTTTATTTTTGCAAAATGCTATTTCAATTAGAATCGAATTTCAAACCTACCGGCGACCAGCCTGAAGCGATCAAACAACTTATTGAAGGATTGAATTCCTATGAAAAATTCCAAACTTTGTTGGGCGTTACCGGTTCAGGTAAAACATTTACGATTGCAAACGTAATTCAGGAAGTGCAAAAACCAACTTTGGTGTTGGCGCATAACAAAACATTGGCGGCACAGCTTTATTCAGAATTTAAACAGTTTTTCCCTAATAACAGCGTCGAATATTTTGTTTCCTATTACGATTATTATCAGCCCGAAGCGTATCTTCCAACCACCGGAACTTTTATCGAAAAAGATTTGTCCATCAACGAAGACATTGAAAAATTGCGGATTAGTGCTTCTTCTGCCCTGCTTTCGGGACGAAGAGACGTCATTATTGTGGCATCCGTTTCCTGTATCTACGGCATCGGGAATCCGGTTGAATTCAAGAAAAACATCATTTATGTTGAAGTTGGCCAGGCCATTTCACGCACCAAATTTCTGCACCAATTGGTGGCGAGTTTGTATTCGAGAACCGAAGCCGAAATCAGCAGCGGAACTTTTAAAGTAAAAGGCGACACCATTACCGTGTATCCTTCTTATGGCGAACACGCCTTCAGAATTCACTTTTTTGGCGATGAAATTGAAGAAATTGAAAGTTTCGACGTGACCAACAATCTGGTGGTCGAAAAATTTGAGCAAATCACCATTTATCCTGCAAATTTATTCGTGACGTCACCTGATGTTTTGCAAAATGCCATTCACAATATTCAGGAGGATTTGATGAAGCAATATGAATACTTTAAAGAAATCGGGAAACATCTGGAAGCAAAACGCTTAAAAGAACGCACGGAATTTGATTTGGAAATGATTCGTGAACTGGGCTATTGCAGCGGCATCGAAAATTATTCCAGGTATCTTGACGGCAGGGAAGCCGGAACACGCCCTTTCTGTCTGCTCGACTATTTTCCCGAAGATTATTTGATGGTGATTGATGAAAGTCACGTAACGATTCCGCAAGTTCACGCGATGTACGGCGGCGACCGGTCGCGCAAGGAAAATTTGGTGGAATACGGATTTCGGTTGCCGGCAGCGATGGACAACAGGCCGCTCAAATTCGACGAATTCGAGGAAATCCAGAATCAGGTTATTTTTGTGAGTGCCACCCCGGCGGATTATGAATTGCAAAAAACAGAAGGTGTTTTTGTGGAACAGGTCATTCGTCCGACCGGATTATTGGATCCAGAAATTCAGGTGAGGCCGAGCATCAACCAAATAGATGATTTAATTGAAGAAATTCAGTTGCGGGTTGAAAAAGACGAACGTACTTTGGTCACCACTTTAACCAAAAGAATGGCGGAAGAACTGACAAAATATTTAAGCAGAATCCAAATTCGCTGCCGTTACATTCACTCTGATGTGGATACTTTGGAACGCGTTGAAATTATGCGCGATTTGCGTTTGGGCATTTTTGATGTGTTGATTGGCGTGAATCTGTTGCGTGAAGGGCTCGATTTACCGGAGGTTTCTTTGGTGGCGATTTTGGATGCCGACAAGGAAGGTTTTTTGCGTTCGCACCGTTCTTTAACACAAACTATTGGCCGTGCCGCAAGAAATATCAACGGAATTGCGATTATGTATGCCGATAAAATAACCAACAGTATGCAACTTACCATCGACGAAACCAACCGTCGCCGCGAAAAACAAATTGTCTACAATACCGAAAATAACATCACGCCAACCCAAATTATAAAAAGCATCGAAAATATTATGGGCCAAAACACGGCTTCCTCCTATAATTTTGAAAATTTGGCGAACATTGCCGCCGAAGAAAAAATGGATTATATGACGAAGGCCGAACTGGAAAACAGCATTCGCGAGAAACGCAAACAAATGGAAGAAGCCGCCAAAGCACTCGACTTTATTGCTGCCGCAAAATTGCGGGATACCATTAAGAAATTGAAAGAACGGATTTAGTAAGCAGTTTTCAGTTGCAGTTGGCAGTTTTAGTTACGGATAAACTTTTAACTTTTTTACTGAAAACTGCTACTGAAAACTAATTTACTGCCAACTGAAAACTGCTACTGCTAACTAATAACTAGTTTCCTTTTTTATAATCTGCCAAAAACTGGGCTAAGCCTATGTCGGTTAACGGGTGTTTCAACAATCCCATAATGGCGGATAAAGGTCCGGTCATCACATCAGCACCTAATTTTGCGCAATCGATAATATGCATCGTATGACGCACGGAGGCGGCCAAAATTTCTGTTTCGTAACCGTAATTGTCGTAAATAAGTCTGATTTCAGAAATCAAATTTAATCCGTCTGTAGAAATATCATCCAACCTGCCAATAAAAGGAGACACATAAGTTGCACCTGCTTTAGCGGCCAACAACGCTTGTCCGGCCGAAAAAACCAAGGTCATATTCACCCTGATTCCCTTATCGGTAAAGTATTTACACGCTTTAATTCCGTCTGCAATCATTGGTAATTTCACCACAATTTGCGGGTGTAAATCGGCCAATGCTTCTCCTTCTCTCACCATTCCGTCGAAATCAGTCGCAATCACTTCGGCACTTACATCACCATTCACAATATTGCAAATTGCCACATAATGTTTTAAAATATTGTCTTTTCCCGTAATGCCTTCTTTAGCCATTAAGGAAGGATTTGTGGTTACACCATCCAAAACACCCAATGCCTGTGCTTCTTTAATTTGCTCGAGGTTCGCTGTATCAATAAAAAATTTCATAATATATGATAGGTTATATTTTTATGGTGCAAAGATAGGATTTTAATTATAAAAATGTTGAATCGTTTAATCATTGCTAAGTTGCGATGTTATTATATACTTTTATATTCATTTCATAGAAAAACACACCCCTAACCCCTACTTCGTCAGCGCTCAGCATAAATCTCAAGAGGGGAATTTAATACTTTCAATTTATAACATGGAGCCAACTCTAGCTTTTAAATTTAAAAGCCCTCAGCACCAGCTGGCCCTATTGCTAAAAATGTACACAGAACAATTTCTTAACAGCCCTCGCGCCGGCTGGCCCTATCGCTAAAAACAGCCACTGGCTGTTTTCTTTACGCTCTGTCCCCTTCGGGGGTTAGGGGGCTTTACAATTTGAAGTGATTCATCAACATCTTTTCATAAACTTTATCAGGCAATATTCTTTTTAAAATAATAGAAAATTTTTGCATAAAATCGCCCACTTTGTAATGGATTTCAGGTTTTGGTGTGTTGATGATTTTATAAATGGCTTCAGCCATCTGAATCGGATTGCTGCCGCTGTCCACGTGCGCATCCATTAAATCCAGGTTTTTCTGGTAGTTTTTTTTGTAAGGCGATTCATAAAAAATCGGCGTATGATAGCGACCAGAGGCTATATTTGTGGCAAAATCGCCAGGCGCCACGTTGGTCACTTCAATGCCAAAACCTTTAACTTCCATCCTAATCGCTTCGGTCACAATTTCCAAAGCGCCTTTTGTTGCGGAATAAATCCCCCTGAACGGCAATCCCATATAACCGGCAATAGAAGTTACATTGATAATCAGTCCGCTGTTTTGTTTGCGCATTTGCGGCAATACGGCTTTCATCATTTCAATCGCCCCAAAAAAATTGGTTTCAAAAACCTTTCGTATTTCATCGGTCGGTGTTTCTTCAATGGCTCCGGTAATCCCCATTCCTGCGTTGTTGATCAAAATATCAATACGGCCTTCCGCAGCAATGATGTCATTAACAGCTTTCAGAATGGTTTCCTTATCATTAACATCCAAAGCAATTAAGCGAAAAGGGTGATCGGTGATGTTATCCGGATTTCTGCTGGTTCCGTAAACGATGAATCCTTTTTGTGTTAAAAATTCACCAACAGATTTTCCTATTCCTGAAGATCCTCCTGTAATTAAAACGACTTTATTTCTCATTGAAAAATTAAAATATTAAATAGTTGGGCGTTACCCGCCAGCTGGCGGGTCGGGCTATGCGCTTCAATCCGTCTTTGCGAGCGCAGACCGGCAATCTGTTGAACATATTGCTGTACAAGCTCAAAAATCCGGGATTTACACTGCTATCCCTAACGCAAATTGATTTACGTCCCGATAGCTATCGGGATTACAATTTTTGATTTACGAAAAAATGACGTAATCAAATGCTAAATAAAACAAAATTGCGCACTTTGCGTTTTTTTCTTCCGTTCCTTGCGGTTAAATGCAAATTTCGTGTGAATTGATTTTTTTATTTTTTAATTGTTTTTATTATAGAATACGCAAAATATAGTGCCACAGCATTCAGCCAAAAATTGCAATCCATCATTAGAAATCAAAAGTAAGGTATTTATGGAGATTTAAAAAGTCCTTCAAAAAAGGATTTAAGGAGAAAAGAAAAAAGGGCAAGCGACCTACATCACACCGCTACAACCTAATACCTTTGCTGCGTTCCCGCCCTGGAGGGTTCAAAGGGAGCTGGTTGTGCAGGACTTGCCCGGCGCGAATTTACAATCATTTTTTTAATTTTACCACTATTTTTTTTCAAATTTTATTGTAACAAAACTAAATGAGTGTTTACTAATAACTTAATAAAAATTTACCATAATTGTTAAAATTTAACCGCCAATGGTAATAAGGTATTTACTATATTTGTTCAACCAAAAATCAATCAATTATTATGGAAAATCAAGAAATCACGCCAAAACAAATTATGTTAAACTACGGTTTAATGTTAGGATTTGCATCTGTTTTAATCAGTGTTGCCTTATATGCAATGGGAAAAACCTACGAACCTCATTGGTCTGTAGGCGTTATCAGCACAATGATTACCGTGGCAGTCATCATTTTAGGCATCAAGAAAATTAAAGAAATCAACAACGGATTTTTATCATTGTCCGAAGCGTTAAAAACCGGATTGGGCATTGCGCTCATCTCAGGATTGATTCTCGTTGCTTATAATTTAATTTTTGTCACTTTTATTGAGCCTGAATACTTTGCAAGAATGTTGGAAGTGCAACAACAAAAAATGATAGAAATGTATCCTAACTTTTCTGATGAGCAATTGGAAGCATCCTTGGAAATGAGTAAAAAAATGTCAGGTCCTATGATTAATTCCGCGATTATCATTATTGGGAGCTTATTTCTTGGATTTATTATTTCTCTGATTGGCGGACTGATTATGAAAAAAACCGACGAGGAAATCACCAGTATTTAAAACAATTTTAAATGGATATATCCATAGTCATTCCACTGCTTAATGAAGATGAATCCTTAAATGAATTACACGATTGGATTGTAAAAGTGATGCAATCCAATCGTTATTCTTATGAATTGCTTTTTATTGATGACGGCAGCACCGACAATTCCTGGAAGGTGATTAAGTCGTTATCCGAAAAAAACCCAAATGTAAAAGGCATTCGATTTCAAAAAAATTACGGAAAATCCCAGGCCTTAAATGCCGGATTTAAAGTTGTGACCGGTGATGTTGTAATCACTATGGACGCCGATTTACAGGACAGTCCGGATGAAATTCCAGAACTTTTTAATTTGATAAAAAGTGGGGATTTCGATTTGGTTTCAGGCTGGAAGAAAAAACGTTTCGATTCTAAAATCAGAAAAAACATTCCTTCAAAATTATTCAACGCCGCCGCAAGAAAAACTTCGGGCTTGAAATTGCACGATTTTAATTGCGGATTGAAAGCCTACAAAAATGAAGTGATCAAAAATATTGATGTGAACGGCGAAATGCACCGATATATTCCTGTTTTGGCCAAAAATGCAGGATTTAATAAAATTACCGAAAAAGTGGTTGCCCACCAAGCCAGAAAATATGGCGTAACCAAATTTGGTATGGAACGTTTCATTAACGGATTTCTGGACCTGATTACCATTTGGTTCCTGTCAAAATTCGGCAAAAGGCCGATGCATTTGTTCGGATTGTTGGGAACCCTGACCTTTTTCATCGGATTTTGTTTTGCGTTGTATTTGGGAATTGACAAATTATTTTTTAATCCGACTGGCCGTTTGATTACTGCCAAACCTCAATTTTATCTGGCAATAGCTGCTATGATTATTGGTACACAACTATTTTTGGCCGGTTTTTTGGGCGAACTTATTTTACGCTCAAAATCGGATACCAAACGGTACAACATCTCAGATAAAATAAACAGTTGATTGTTTTAATATAATTGAACTATTTTTGCACTATTAAATTCATACAATATGACGGAAATCTTAAACAAAGCCCAACGTTGGCTGACTGATACTTTTGACAAAAAAACTCAGACGGAGGTGCAACAATTAATTGCCGGAAATCCAACACAATTAACGGAGCATTTTTATCAGGATTTGGAATTTGGCACCGGAGGAATGCGTGGCATAATGGGCGCAGGAACCAATAGAATCAATAAATATACGCTGGGCAGGGCAACCCAAGGTTTGTCAAATTATTTAAATAAAACTTTTCCAAACAAACCTTTGAAAGCCGTAATTGCTTATGATTGCAGACATAACAGCAAGGAATTTGCAAAAATTGTGGCCGATGTATTTTCCGCAAACAATATTAAAGTATATATCTTCGAAAATTTGCGTCCGACCCCGGAACTTTCGTTTGCGGTAAGACATTTGGGCTGTGATGCCGGAATTGTATTAACCGCTTCCCATAATCCGCCAGAATATAATGGGTATAAAGTTTATTGGAATGATGGCGGACAAATAGTTCCGCCGCAGGACAATGATATCATTGCTGAAGTGAACCGTTTGGATTTTTCCCAAATTAACTTTAAAGCCAATGAAAATTTAATTGAAACTATCGGCAAAGAAGTCGATGAAGCTTTTATAAATGCCTCTGTTAAAAACGGCACCTTCAATACAAGAGGCAAAGAAAACCTAAAGGTTGTTTTCACTTCCATACACGGAACTTCCATTACTTCCATACCGGAAGCATTTAAAAGAGCCGGCTATACTGATGTTCATATTGTTGAAGAACAACGCGTCCCAAATGGCAATTTTCCAACGGTTAAATCTCCAAATCCCGAAGAACCGGATGCCTTGAAAATGGCCACTGATCTGGCTGAAAAAATTCACGCAGACATCGTAATAGGAACCGATCCGGATGGTGACCGACTGGGTATTGCCGTAAGAAATCTGGAAGGAAATATGGCCTTGTTGAACGGAAATCAGACGATGTGTCTGATGACCGATTTTTTAATCAGAAAATGGAAAGAAGCCGGAAAACTAAATGGTAAACAATTTGTGGGTTCCACCATAGTTTCCACCAATTTGGTGAATGAAATTGCGTCCAGCTACGGCGTTGAAACCAAAGTTGGCCTGACCGGATTTAAGTGGATTGCCAAAATGGTTCGTGAGGCCGAGGGAAAACAAGAATTTATTGGCGGCGGCGAGGAAAGTTTCGGTTATATGATTGGCGATTTTGTGCGCGATAAAGATGCAACTACCGCTACCCTTTTGGCTTGTGAAATTGCCGCAAATGCAAAAGCAACCGGAAGTTCTATGTACCGGGAATTGCTGCAAATTTATGCGGACAATCATTTTTACAAAGAACATTTAATTTCTATTGTAAAAAAAGGAATGGACGGCGCCGACCAGATTAAACAGATGATGGTTGATTTACGCGAGAATCCTTTTACGGTAATAGACGGTTCAAAAGTCAATTATTTATTCGATTATCAGGCTTCAACCAGAAAGAATTTACTGACCGGAGAAATTAAAAATATCGACATTCCAAAATCCAATGTGTTGATTTATCATACGGAAGACGGCACAAAAATAGCCGCAAGACCAAGCGGAACAGAACCAAAAATTAAATTCTATTTCAGTGTGAAAGGAAAATTGGATGTCATTGAAAACGCAAAAAAAGTTGAAATTGAACTGGATGCCAAAATTCAACGCATTATTGCCGAACTTAAATTGAGCTAAATGGCAATAAGTTATAGGTTATTAGTTGTTGGTCTAGGAAATCAAAAAATTCCCCTCTTGAGAGGGGCTAGGGGTGTGTAATTTCCGGCACAAATAAAATAAAATAAAAAAAATTAATGAAGTACTTCAAACAAATATTGGTTTATGCCAAACCTTATAAAATATATGGTGTTTTAAACATTGTCAGCAATATTTTTTATGCGTTGTTTGGGACATTGGCCTTTGTATCGCTGATGCCAATGCTAAAAGTACTTTTTAAAACTGCGGAACCCATCACTGTAAAACCTTCCTATGAAAGCATTTCAAAACTGGGCGACTACATTGAAAATTCCATCAACTACTTCATTACCATTAAAGTAAATACCGAAGGTGAAATGAAGGCTTTGCTTTTTATGATCGTGATTGTCATCAGCACTTTTTTGCTTAAAAACATTTTTGGTTATTTGGCGATGTACTTTATTACCTTTTTAAGAAATGGAGTTTTAAAGGATGTGAGAAATGACTTGTATGAAAAAACAGTGGATTTGCCGCTCGCCTATTTTTCTGAAAAAAGAAAAGGCGATATAATTGCGCGGATTTCAACAGATGTGTTGGAAATCCAACATTCATTTTTATCCATTTTGGAACTGATTGTCAGAGAACCTTTAATGATTTTGTTTACGATTATCGCAATGCTCGCTTTAAGTCCGCAATTGACTTTATTTGTTTTCATCTTTATTCCGATAGCGGGAATCGTTATTTCACTGGTAGGAAAAAAATTAAAAAAACAATCGGATAAAGTTCAAAAAGAGCAAGGTTTATTTTTATCGATTTTAGAAGAAACGTTGGGCGGATTAAGGGTGATTAAAGGCTTTAATGCAGAAGGTTATTTCAACTCAAAATTCAGGGAATCCACTTCAAGATTTTACAGATTCTCCAATTCATTGCTGAACCGNNAAAGCGGCTTATGGCGTTAAAAAAGGCGATGCCGCCGCGGAACGCGTGCTGGAAATTTTACATACGACTTCGCCTTTGGCCGATAAACCAAATGCGCTGGTGAAAGAAGGCTTTAATTCGGCCATCAGCATTGAAAATATTTCATTTAAATATGAGGATGAATATGTGCTTAAAGATTTCTCCTTGGTAATTCCCAAAGGAAAAACAGTGGCGTTTGTCGGACAATCGGGCAGCGGAAAATCGACCATCGCCAATTTGCTCACGCGTTTTTACGATGTCAATGAAGGCAGCATAAAAATTGACGGAATCGATATTCGCGACATCACAAAAAAATCATTACGCAATCTGCAAGGACTTGTCTCCCAGGATTCTATTTTGTTTAATGACAGCATCAAAAACAATATTTTACTGGGCATTTCGACTAAAACGGAAGCGGAAATTATGGATGCCGCCAAAATTGCGAACGCCCACGAATTTATTGCTGAAATGCCAAATGGCTACGATTCCAATATTGGCGACAGCGGAAACAAGCTCTCGGGCGGACAAAAACAGCGGTTGAGCATTGCGCGTGCCGTGCTTAAAAATCCGCCCATTATGATCTTGGATGAAGCCACTTCTGCCTTGGATACGGAAAGCGAACGATTGGTGCAGGATGCTTTGGAAAAAATGATGAAAAACAGAACTTCCGTGGTGATTGCTCACCGACTTTCAACGGTTCAAAAAGCGGATATTATTGTGGTTTTGCTGAAAGGAAAAATCATTGAGCAAGGAAACCACGAGGAACTCATCACCAAAAATGGCGTTTATACCAAACTGGTGGAAATGCAGACACTTTAGAAATTGTTGAGTTGTTGATTTGTTTAAGTGTGTAACTGTTTATTTCTCGAAGGATTGTGAAATTATTTTGATGTTTTACACACCCCAACCCCTCTCAAGAGGGGAATTAATTGTCGTTAATTTATATTTTGACTTCTAATATTTCTAATATTTTTCAACTTTAATTTTTGACCTTTTTATTCCCCCTTCGGGGGTCAGGGGGCTTTCTATTTACTTTTAATCAATCCCAACTTCTCCCCTTTTTTCAACATAAAATCGTAGGCTTCCTGGTAATCATTGGCAATTTCGCCTTCTAAAATAGCTTCTTTTATGGCTTCTTTTAAAACGCCAATTTCACGGCAGGGTTTTAAATTAAAGGTTTCCATAATGAGTTCGCCCGAGATTGGCGGCTGAAAATTGCGCACGTGATCGCGTTCTTCCACTTCCTTTATTTTTTGGCGTACCAGTTCAAAATTTTGGTGGTATTTTTTAAATTTCAACGGATTTTTAGTCGTGATATCCGCTTCACACAAAGTCATAAGGCTTTCAATGTCATTACCGGCGTCAAAAATCAAACGACGCACGGCAGAATCGGTCACTTCAGTTGCCAATACGATCGGACGCGAACTTAACAACACCATTTTTTGCACAAACTTCATTTTCTCGTTCATCGGCATTTTTAGGCGTTTAAACAGTTTGTACGCCATTTTTGACCCCACATATTCGTGCCCGTGAAAAGTCCAGCCCAATGTTTGATGAAATTTTTTGGTAGGCGCTTTTCCTATATCGTGCAACAAAGCGGCCCAGCGCAACCATAAATTATCGGTGTTGTTAGAAATATTGTCCACCACTTCCAACGTATGGTAAAAATTGTCCTTGTGTTTTTGTCCATCCACTTCCTCAACCCCTTCCAAATTGGTCAGTTCAGGCAAGAAACGGCTTAATAATTGTGCCTTATGCAATAAAATAAATCCGACAGAAGGTAATGGCGAACTCATTATTTTGTTGAGTTCTTCCACAATTCTCTCTCGCGTAATAATATCCAACCGCTCGGCATTTTTGGCAATGGCATCAAAAGATTTTTTTTCAATGGTAAAATTCAACTGTGCGGCAAAACGGATGGCACGCATCATCCGCAAAGGATCATCAGAATAGGTAATATCCGGACTCAGCGGTGTTTTAATAATTTTGGATTCCAAATCTTGCAATCCATTAAAAGGATCCAACAAGTTGCCAAAATCCGCTTTATTTAAACTTAAGGCCAAGGCATTTACGGTAAAATCCCGACGGTTTTGGTCGTCTTCCAATGTTCCGTCTTCCACAACCGGATTCCGGCTATTTTCATTGTAAGATTCTTTGCGGGCGCCCACAAATTCAACTTCAACATCTTTATACCTTAACATCGCCGTTCCGTAGGTTTTAAAAATCTGTACTTTGGGTTTGTTCGGCAATAATTTCGCGACAGCCTGCGCCAGTTCAATGCCGCTTCCAACGGCAACAATGTCGATATCTTGCTGATTGTTTCTTTTTAAAAAATAATCGCGAACAAAACCGCCAATAACGTAGGTTTCCAATTCCAAATCAGTTGCCGCTTGTGAAATATATTCAAAAATTGGATGATTTAAGGCGTCGGTATATCGTTTTTTTTTAGTCATTTTTTAGTTGCGCAGCACGGTTATTGTCCCTTTTTCATCGACCTTCAAAATGGTTGAAGATTTTTCATTCACGTCTTCGCGCTGCAAATTTACAACATAGTCAACGCTATCCAAAATAGACGGTTCAATTTCTGCAAAACTTTTTGGCGTTGGGTTGCCGCTCATATTTGCCGAAGTGGATACAATCGGTTTTCCAAATTGATTGATTAAGCGTATGCAAAACTCGTTTTGAACAATCCTAATGGCAACTGTATCATCAGCCGCCACCACGTTTTTGGCCAGGCCAAGCGGATTTTCATAAATGATGGTTGTCGGATTTGTTGTTTTCTTCAGTAAATCTAAAACTGCTTCAGAAACTTTGGGAATGTATTTTTTAAGCATTTCAAAACTGTCCACCAAAATAACCAGACTCTTGCTTTCAGAACGCTGTTTGATTTCAAAGACTTTAGCGACCGCGTCTTCCGAAGTGGCATCACAGCCAATTCCCCAAACCGTATCGGTTGGGTAAAGCAGCGTTTTTTGATTTCTTAAAACGTTTAATGAATTGTTGAGTTCATTTGTCATAACAAATTGAATAAGAATACTTTAATAATTAAAACAAAACTTAAAAAATCATACTCTGATCAAATATATTTCTTAAGCCAGTTCAAAATATAATTTAATTTATGTTTTGGGCACTGGTCTAAACTTTGCAAGCATAAAAATAATGTGTTGGGGTCTTTCTGAAAATTCTTCAACTTTAATTTATACCAAAGTAAAGGTTTTTTGTATGATTGCAAATATCCCAGCTGATAATCATTTTTGATGACACACGTTTTGTTTTGAATTTCCAAATGGTTTGCCAAAGATTGAATCATATATTGGGAAGGTTCTCTAAATCTGTGCTTGATATTATGGATAATCATCTCGGGATGTTCCTCAAAATAGTTTTTAACGGTTGATTTGCGAATTGCCGCAGGTGTGTGATCCAATCTTAAATATTTTCGAAATCCCAATTTTACGGCAATATTTTGCTGGGCTTTCTTGTATCCATATTTTTTGTCCTTCGTTGTTTTTCCAAGCAATTTCACTATTTTCTGATGAATTACTTTATACCAAATGCCACTATCAAATGATTTAAATTTACCCCGTAAAACAGGAAATCCATTACTAAAAAAATCATTTACCTTAATTTTCCTCATCAAAAAAACATCATCATTAAAATATATAATATGCTCCGCTAAATTGGGAATTCTGTATAACATTGTTTCAATGGAAACACTATTAAAAGTAGGTGCATAAGATTCGAATCCTTTAAAGATCTCTTTATGGTCCACAATTTTTACTTTGGGATATTCTTCTCTGTGATTCTTCAAAAATAAAGGTGTTTGTCCGTCAGTGACGATAAAAATATTTCTTACAAAAGGCGCATATTTTAAAATAGATTTTACTGAAAATTCAATTTCATTCACTTGGTCAAATCGGGTGCGAAATTGTTGGTTACCCAATTTTGATTTATCCTCAACGTAATGGGTCATTTTGTTCAAATGCGCTTCATCATTCCCATCAACCCAAGCAATCACGGCGTCTATCTCAAAATCCACATTTGTATGTTGTTTCATCTATAAAACAATTGATTAAAAGCACAAATATAGCTATAAAAAAAGCAGCCTGAAAGCTGCATTTTTATAAACCAAAACTCATTTAAAATTAAACCGCCACATCATTTTCACGAAGCGCATCGTTTAAAGAGGTTTTTTTGTCGGTGCTTTCCTTGCGTTGCCCAATAATTAAAGCACAAGGCACCTGATAATCACCCGCGGGGAATTTTTTGGTGTAACTTCCGGGAATCACGACAGATCTTGCAGGAACATAACCTTTAATTATTTTAGGCTCGCTTCCAGTTACATCAATTATTTTGGTGGAACCCGTAAGCACCACATTTGCGCCCAAAACAGCCTCTTTTTCCACGCGAATTCCTTCCACCACAATGCAACGAGAACCCACAAAAACATTGTCTTCTATAATGACTGGCGCTGCCTGTAAAGGTTCAAGCACACCGCCAATGCCAACGCCGCCGCTCAAATGCACATTTTTACCAATCTGCGCGCAACTTCCAACGGTTGCCCAAGTATCAACCATAGTGCCTTCATCTATATAAGCGCCAATATTTACATAACTTGGCATTAAAATAGTTCCTGCAGAAATGTAGGATCCGTAACGTGCCACTGCGTGCGGCACCACGCGAATTCCCTTTTCTTTATAACCTCTTTTTAAAGGTATTTTATCGTGATATTCAAAAATTCCCACTTCAAAAGTTTCCATTTTCTGAATCGGAAAATACAGCACCACCGCTTTTTTTATCCATTCATTTACCTGCCATCCATTTTCTGTTGGTTCCGCAACGCGTATCATTCCGTTATCCAACAAATCAACAACTTCGCGAATGGCGTTTTGGGTAATTTCTTCTGTTAACAATTCCCTGTTTTCCCAAGCGCGCGCAATAATTTCTTTAAGTGCATTCATCTGTTTAAATTTTATTTTTTAGCGTTAACAGCTTGCTGCCTGCCATTAATCATTCCTGTGTGTATCAAAATTTGATATGTTCCTTTCATTCCTTAATATTTCTGTTTGGTACAAATATATTGTATTAAAAAAAATTTACCGTCCAAAATACCTAAATTTGCACAAGTTTATAAATTATGTTAACATTTTGGCGCGAATTTTAGCTTTAGATTACGGTGAAAAAAGAACGGGAATTGCAATCACGGACGAGTTGCAAATTATTGCTTCCGGCTTGACCACTGTGGAAACAAAAAATATTTTTTCGTTTTTGACTGCGTATTTAAAAAATGAAAAAGTCGAGTTGTTCTTAGTTGGCGAACCCAAACAGATGAACAATACCGAAAGTGAAAGCGAGCAATTTATAAAACCATTTGTCGAAAAATTAAGCCAGACTTTCCCTAAAATACCCATAAAACGGGTCGATGAACGGTTTACTTCAAAAATGGCTTTTCAATCTATGATTGACAGTGGTCTGAAGAAAAAGCAACGCCAAAATAAAGCTTTGGTTGATGAAATTAGTGCAACCATCATCTTGCAGTCTTACCTTTATCAGAAATAGTGAGCACTAAAGATTTTATTATTCCTTAAATCTTTTGTATTTTTGCAAACCAAAAAAAGAGTATGATTTTACCTATTATTGCTTATGGCGATCCTGTTTTGAGAAAAATGGGCGTTGATATTGACAAAGATTTCCCAAATTTGGGAGAACTTATAGAAAATATGAAAGAAACTATGATTAACGCCCGTGGTGTTGGTTTGGCGGCGCCACAAATAGGTCAAGCCATCAGGCTTTTTATTGTGGATACTTCGCCTTTTGGGGAAGATGAGGATTTAAATGACAAAGAATCAGAATTTTTGACCAATTTTAAAAAAGTATTTATCAATGCAAAAATTCTTAAAGAAGAAGGCGATGAATGGGCTTTTAATGAAGGATGCTTAAGTATTCCAAGCATTACTGAAGATGTTTTCAGACACGAAAAAATTACCGTTGAATATTTTGATGAAAATTTTGAAAAGCATATTGAAGTAATTGACGGGATGGCGGCCAGAGTGATTCAACACGAATATGATCACATTGAAGGAGTTTTGTTCATTGATAAAATCGCCTCTCTCACAAAACGACTGATTAAAAAGAAATTAGAAAATATATCGAAAGGACTTGTGAGCACCGATTATAAAATGAAATTTTATACGGTGAAAAAGCGCTAAGGCCCCCTAGCCCCCGAAGGGGGACAGAGCGTAAAGAAAACAGCCAGTGGCTGTTTTTAGCGATAGGGCCAGCCGGCGCGAGGGCACGTAAAGAAAATGTATAGTATACATTTTTAGTGATAAGGCCAGTTGGCGTGTTGGGCCTAAAAAGGTTAAAAGAAGAAACAGGTTGCAACCTGTCCATTATAAAAAGTTAAATTCGCAAAAATAATTAACAGATTGCCACAGTTTTTTTTCAAAAAACTTCGCAATGACGCAACAAATAAAACAATTAAACAGTTAAAAAAATAAAATGGAATTAAAAGACATTGTAGCCATCAACGGAAAACCAGGATTGTATGAAATTAAAGCACAATCTAAAGGAGGAATCATCGTGGAATCTTTAATCGACTCAAAAAGAATTCCCATTACCGCAACCCACAATATCAGTGCTTTAAATGAAATTGCTATTTATACCTATGATGAAGAAATTCCGCTTCGCATTGTTTTAAAATCTATTGGCGAAAAAGAAAACGGAAAAGAAGCGTTGAGCCACAAAGAAAACGGCAAAGTATTGACTTCCTATTTCAGGGAAGTATTGCCAAATTTCGACGAAGAACGCGTTTATACTTCAAACATCAAAAAAATAGTGCAGTGGTATAATTTATTGGCCTCAAAAAACTTCGATTTCGCTACAATAAAAGAAGTGGAAGAAGAAACTACCGAACAAGCTTAAATGATGAATACCCGGGAACAACAACTCCAAGCATTTGGACGATTATTGGACATTATGGACGAGTTGCGCTTAAAATGCCCGTGGGACAAAAAACAAACTTTCGAATCGCTTCGGCATCTGACCATTGAGGAAACTTACGAATTGGGTGATGCCATTCTGGATAATGACCTTCAAGAAATTAAAAAGGAACTTGGCGATTTATTGCTTCATCTGGTTTTTTATGCAAAAATTGGTTCTGAAACAGGTGATTTTGACATTGCCGATGTTGCCGATTCAATTTCTGAAAAACTGATTCACCGCCATCCGCATATTTATGGCGATGTGGTTGTAAAAGATGAAGAAGAAGTAAAACAAAACTGGGAAAACCTAAAGCTGAAAGAAGGAAAAACTTCTGTTTTGGAAGGCGTTCCAAAAGCGCTTCCTGCGATGGTAAAAGCCAGCAGAATTCAGGAAAAAGTTGCAGGCGTTGGATTTGACTGGGAAAAACCCGAACAAGTTTGGGAAAAAGTTCAGGAAGAAATGAATGAATTAAACGCCGAACTTGTTAAAGGAAATACCGACACCATTGAATCTGAATTTGGAGATGTCTTGTTTTCGCTGATTAATTATGCGCGATTTATCAAAGTTAATCCGGAAAATGCGCTTGAACGCACCAATAAAAAATTTATCGGCCGCTTTCAGTTTTTAGAAAGTGAAGCCAAAAAACGCAACAAATCATTGCACGATATGTCACTTACAGAAATGGACGTATTTTGGAATGAAGCGAAGAAATTTGAGAAATAGCCAAATCTCATCTGGAAATTTGCTAAATTGGTATTTCAAATTGGTCAAATGGAAAAAATACTTATCATTACGGGAGGCAGCAAGGGTTTGGGACTTGCTTTGGCAAAAGAATATCACAAAAATGGTTACAGGGTCATTTCAATTTCAAGAAGCAAGGCGAAAAAATTGTATTTTGAAGAGCAATACCAATGCGATTTGAGCAAAAGCGAAACCATTGAAAGTACCTTGGATGAAATTTTCTCGCATCTCGACAAAAATAATACAAAACAGTTAACACTCATCAACAATGCAGGCGAATTGGGAACCGTTAATACCATTGAAAATCTGACGCCGTCTGAAATAAACCATACCATTCAGGTAAATTTAACTGCGCCATTAATTTTAAGCTCCCAGTTTATAAAATTGTCGAAAGACTGGAATTGCAAAAAACAAATTTTCAATATTTCATCGGGCGCCGCCATAAATCCGTATGAAAGCTGGGTGATGTATTGCGCTTCAAAAGCCGGATTGGATATGATGACCAAAGTGGTATCCAAAGAACAAAAAGAATTGGCAAACGGCGTTGGCATCGTATCGATTTACCCGGGAATTGTTGATACCGATATGCAGGAAAAAGCAAGGAATACGCCAAAAGAGCACTTCAAAGCCGTTCAGCGTTTCATTGATTTTTACGAACACGGCGATTTATTTTCACCGGAGCAGGTCGCCAAAAAGATATATCAATTGGATGTTGACGGAGAGTTAAAAAACGGGCGTATTTTAGATATCAGGAATGTATAAAAAAAAGGCTCTCATAAATTTTATGAAAGCCTTTTTTGATGGTATGATTTTCAGAAGTTTAGGTGGTTGGTTTAACAACCGGTATGATCGTTAAATCTTTTGCATTCTTAACTTTTTCGTTGGTCAACGCAATGTCGATCACTTCTTTCATCGTGTTTACATAATGAAATTTCAAGCCTTTTAAATACGATTCCTTAATTTCCTCAATATCTTTTTTGTTTTCTATACAAAGTACAATTTCTTTGATATTGGCACGTTTTGCGGCCAGTATTTTTTCCTTGATACCGCCGACAGGCAACACTTTTCCGCGTAAAGTAATTTCACCGGTCATTGCCAAATTCGCCTTCACTTTACGTTGCGTAAATACAGAAACAATGGAAGTCAGCAAAGAAACCCCGGCACTCGGACCGTCTTTTGGGGTAGCGCCTTCCGGCACGTGAATATGAATTTTATATTCATCCAGCAATTTAGGATCGATCCCAAAATCATTGGCATTTGCCTTGATATATTCCATCGCAATGGTTGCCGATTCTTTCATTACATCACCCAACATTCCGGTTATGGTAAGTCCTTTTCCTTTGGAAATAATGGATTCAATAAATAAGATATCGCCTCCAACACTGGTCCAAGCCAATCCGGTTACAACGCCAGCAATATCGTTGCTTTCATATTTGCTGCGCTCCAAATGAGAAGGCCCCAATACTTTTTCAATAATTTCTGTGGTAATTTTTACCACATATTCTTCTTCCATAGCAATGGATTTCGCAGCATACCGCACAACTTTGGCGATTTGCTTTTCCAATCCCCTTACGCCAGATTCACGGGTATAAGCTTCCACAATTTTTTCCAATTGTTTTTTGCCAATTTGTAAATGCACACTTGTCAATCCGTGTTCTTTTAGTTGTTTCGGCAACAAATGACGTTTGGCAATTTCCATTTTTTCTTCCGTTGTATAGCCGGAAACATTGATAATTTCCATTCGGTCGCGCAATGCCCAAGGAATGGTCGATAAACTGTTTGCTGTGGCAATAAACAACACTTTGGAAAGGTCGTAATCCAACTCCAAATAATTGTCGTAAAACGCCGTATTTTGTTCAGGATCAAGAACTTCCAACATCGCAGAAGACGGGTCGCCGTTATGGCTTGATGAACCCATTTTATCAATTTCGTCCAACACAAAAACCGGATTTGAAGTGCCTGCCTTTTTCATATCTTTAATAATACGGCCCGGCATAGCGCCAATATATGTTTTTCTGTGTCCCCTGATTTCAGCTTCATCGCGCAAACCGCCCAAAGACATACGAACATATTTTCTTCCAAGCGCTTCGGCAACGGATTTTCCCAAAGAAGTTTTCCCGACTCCCGGAGGTCCGTACAAACAAATGATGGGTGATTTCATATCGCCTCTCAATTTTAACACCGCCAAATGCTCAATAATGCGTTCTTTCACTTTTTCCAATCCGAAATGATCCCGGTCCAATATTCTTTGCGCTCGTTTTAGATCGAATTTGTCTTCAGAAAATTCATTCCAAGGCAAATCCAACAACAGGTCCAAATAATTGCGTTGCACAGAATATTCCGCCACTTGCGGATTCATACGTTGCAAACGTCCCAATTCTTTCTCAAAAGCTTCTTTTACTTCCTCATTCCATTTTTTTGCTTTCGCCCTTTCGCGCATTTCCTCCAATTCTTCATCGTACGAAACGCCGCCCAATTCTTCCTGAATGGTTTTTAATTGCTGATTTAAATAATATTCACGTTGTTGCTGATCCATATCAGAACGTGTTTTAGACTGAATATCATTGCGCAAAGCCAATCGCTGCAATTCAACATCCATCTTTTTTAAAGTGAGCAAAGCTCTCTCTTTCAAGTTATCCGATTGCAATAATTCTTGCTTCTCCTCTACCTTCAAATTCATATTTGAAGAAACAAAGTTGATTAAAAACGGATTGCTTTCAATATTTTTTATGGCAAAGGTGGCTTCTGAAGGCAAGTTCGGATTCTCTTTTATGATGCGAACCGCCATTTCCTTGATGGAGTCAATAATAGCCTCAAATTCAGGCTCCTTTTCTTCGGAACGATCTTCAATGCGCGCTTTGGTGGTTGCCTGCATATAAGGCTTTTCCTGCACAAAAGCATCAATTTCAAAACGCTTTTTGCCTTGAATAATGACCGTTGTATTTCCGTCGGGCATTTTCAGCATCCGTAAAATACGCGCAACAGTCCCCACTTTAAAAATATCGTTGGTGGTTGGGTCTTCAATGCTTTCATCTTTTTGCGCAACAACGCCAATGATTTTATTTCCTTTATAGGCTTCTTCAATCAAACGAATTGATTTATCGCGACCAGCAGTAATTGGAATTACCACACCCGGAAAAAGCACCGTATTTCGCAAAGGCAATATGGGCAATACAGACGGAATGTCTTCATTATTAATTTCTTCTTCATCTTCTGGAGTCATCAACGGTATCAAATCAGCATCCTCATCTAACATATGTTGTAATGACAGATTGTCCAGTTTAAAAAATTTCGATTTACTCATAGTATTTTATTGGGTCATTTTGTCATTAATAATTTCTTGACTTAAAAAATGATTTATGCAAAATTAATTTATATTTCTGATTTTCAATAATTTATATTAATAACAACTGCGTTATCCCTTAATAAATGCCAATTGTTATGCCAAAAATCTTATTC
This sequence comes from Lutibacter sp., assembly GCA_003516285.1. Classification (GTDB taxonomy): domain Bacteria; phylum Bacteroidota; class Bacteroidia; order Flavobacteriales; family Flavobacteriaceae; genus Lutibacter. The sequence continues at coordinate 37,364 of DPCK01000110.1, forward strand.
AACCTGATTATTTTTTTAGTAATTTTAAATAAATTGTAATTCATACTAATTTTTATAAATGTAAAGAAAAATAAACAGGAATAAATGGTAAAAGGTAAAAGTTTCAAATGTTGCAATGTGCAAAAAAATACATAAAACATGGAAGTAGATTACACTTTATGAACTGATAAATAAGCCTGTTTTTATTTAAATTCTGGTTCATAATTCCATTTGTGTATTCTATGATAAAAACCAAGTCAGAAATTATAAAAAATCAATTCAATCCAAATTTGTTTTAACCGCAAGGAACGCAAAGAAAAAAACGCAAAGTGCGCAATTTTGTTTTTGGTTAACATTTGATTAGTCCATTTTTAAAATCGTAAATCAAAAATTGTAATTCCATTTGTGTTAGGGATTACTTCACTTCTATTTATTTTTAGTTGGAGTTCAGTGAACCTTGTTTGAAGTAAAATCCTTTTTTGATTCGCCAAATGGCGAATTAAAAAAGATTGTAGCGAAAGGCCGACCTCATTTTCGGCGGATTTCTTCACCGAAAATGAGGTAACACCCAAATTTTTATCTAATTTTAAATAGTAAAGTGTAACACTTTAAAAATAACATAGTCTTTTTAATAGAAATCCGTTTTGAACGTGGCGAATCAAGATATTAACCAACTTATAGAAGGATGCAAAAAAGGCGATGCCAAAGCCCAATTTGCGATTTATAAACTATACTATAAAGCGATGTATAATACGGCTTTCAGAATTTTAAATGATTCTTTTGAAGCGGAAGATGTGATGCAGGAATCGTTTTTATCGGCTTTCACAAAATTGGATTCCTTTAGTGAACAGGTCACTTTTGGTGCCTGGCTAAAAAAAATAGTGATCAACAACAGCATTACCGCATTAAGAAGGAATCATAAGTTTGAAACGGTTCCGCTTGAAAAAGTTGCCATTTCAGCCGTTGAGGAAGATGTGGCCGATTGCCCCGAAGTTAATGTCAGCGGGATTTTAAATAAACTGTCGACGCTAAAAAGCAACTATAAAGTGGCCTTGACCTTAAATTTAATTGAAGGGTACGATTGTGAAGAAATTGCCCAAATTATGGACATTAGTTATGAAAATACACGAACGACCATTTCAAGGGCGAAAAATAAATTAAGACAACTTTTATCTGAGAGTTATGCAAGATAATCTGGAAAAAATATTTAAAGAATTGGAAAATCAGTTTGATGTGGAAGAGCCAAATATGGGCCATTTCAACCGATTTGAAGCAAAATTGAACAAAGACAGAAAGCCTAATATTCTTTTGAAACTGTGGCCTTTTATTGCCATTGCGGCTTCCGTCATACTAATTTTTGGCGTTTGGCTTGGCGCCTCATTTTCAAAACAGGGAATGGAACTGGCAAAAGTTTCTACGGAAATGGGTGAAACCCAAAATTACTTTGTTACCACCATTGAAAAGGAGCTTGCAAGCATTGAAAAAGAACGAAACTCTGATACTGAAAAAATAATTAATGACGGATTGCAACAATTAAAAAAACTGGAAAAACAATATGAAACACTCACTTTTGAGCTCAAAGAAAGTACGGAAGACAAAAGAATTATATACGCAATGATCTCAAATTTTCAACAGCGCATTGAAATTTTACAAAGCTTATTGATTCAAATAGAGGATGTTAAACAATTAAAAATACAAAATAATGAAAAATTCAGCTAAACTTTTACTACTTTTTTTACTGATTCCTTTGGCTATTTTTGCTACAGAAAAAAAAGGAAAATACACCAAAAATAAAACGATCACCAAAGAATTTAAAGTAAACAAAGACGCCACTTTAAACGTTTCAAACAAGTACGGAAATATTGATATTGTCACTTGGAACGAAAACCACATCGAAGTCATCGTGAAAATTACGACCAACGGCGATGATGAAGACAAAGTTAAAAAGCGTTTGGAGGAAATCACTATTGAATTCGATGCAAATTCCTCCAATGTTTCCGCAAAAACGATGATTGATAAAACTGCAACAACCTGGAATTTTTGGGGAAACAAAAATAATGTGACTATGGAAATCAATTACCAAATTAAAATGCCCATCACCAACAATGTAAATTTAAGCAATGATTACGGCGGAATTAATCTGAACAAACTGGAAGGAAAAGCAACCATTAATTGCGATTACGGCAAATTAAATATTGGTGAATTGTTAAATGCTTCAAACAGCATAAATATCGATTACACCAACAATTCCACTATTTCTTATATGAAAAACGGTGCAGTAAACGCCGATTATTCCACGCTGAGAATTGAAAGGGCAGGTAATATTGAATTGAATGCCGACTATTCCCAAATCTCTTTTGGAAAAGTTGAACGCTTAAATTATTCCTGCGATTACGGAAGCTTAAAAATTGGAAATGCCGAAAATATGGTTGGAACAAGCGATTATATGAATCTAACCGTCGATAAATTGCTCGAATCCGGCACATTTAATTTGGATTATGGGTCCTTAAAAGTTCAGGAATTGGGTCAACATTTGAAAAAATTAAGCATTCAATCGTCCTATACCCACGTAAAACTTGGTTTGCATCCAAATGCATCATTTGATATTACGGCGGCCTTAAGTTATACCGGATTTAAACGCGGAGCTGGTTTTACATTCAATAAGGAAATTGAAAAACCCACTTCAAAATATTACGAGGGTTATTACAATTCGCCAAATTCAGGCAAGCAAATTTCAATAAAATCGAGTTACGGAAGCATTTCTTTTAACAACAACTAAAAACAAAACAATGAAAACACTCATCAGCATTTTAACATTAATAATTGTTAGTTCAACCCTTAACGCACAAGTATTTACAAAAAAAATTAAGGGCAATGCAAACATAATAACGGAAAACAGAAGCATTTCCAAATATGATAAAATTAGTATTGCAGGTTCATTTGACGTAAAATTGATCAAAGGAGTGGAAGGCGATATTTCTATTATTGCCGATGAAAATTTAATGGAATATATTGAAACGGACGTTGAAAATGGCCATTTAAAAATTCAGCCCAAAAGAGGCTACCAATTAAAAACAACCAAAACAATTTTAATTACGGTTCCTTTTGAGATGGTTGATGCCATATCATTGGCGGGATCAGGAAATGTGAGTTCGACCGATGTGTTAAACGCTGCGGATTTAAATTTAAGTCTGGCAGGATCCGGCGGATTGGATTTACCTGTTTCCATCAAAAATTTAAAAGCACAAATTGCAGGATCCGGCAATATAAAATTATCAGGAAATGCTGATGAACTTTATTGTGATATAGCAGGTTCAGGGAACTTGGAAGGTGATGCGTTGAAAGCAATGGCTTCCCACATAAATATTGCCGGATCGGGCAATGTGAATATTCAGGCGGTTTCTGAAATTTACGCCAATATTGTTGGATCGGGCGATGTTATTTTTACAGGAAATCCAACTATAGAAAAATTAAAATCTGTGGGATCTGGAACCATTAAGAAGAAAAATTAATTTCTGAAAACAAGGAATAAAAAACGTCGCAATTGCGGCGTTTTTTATTTAAATTATTCAATTTCTATCTGATATTTCCCCAACAAACCTACCACGCCCTGCAAAGAAAATTTGGCTTTCTTCAGGCGATTTATTTCCGGGTCAATGCTGTAATTATAAGAGGTTCTAAAATCGGCTTTCTCCAACATTGAAGACTTGAATATGCTACCGATCAAATCGCAATTGTTAAATGAGGCATTGGATAAATCGGTTTCAGAAAAATCAACTTCCTGAAGTTTGCATTTGTTGAATTTCGTGTTTTTAAGCTTCATTTTATAAAAAGAAACAATGTTTAAGTGACATTCTTCAAAACCAATCGACAATAAAAAGGGATTGCAATCATTAAATTGAAGTCCCAATAATTTACAATTTTTGAATATTACAGACCTGAATGAGGTGTTTTTTAAATAAGAATTGCTAAAATTGCAATTCACAAATTCACAATCTATAAATATAGTTTCGGAAACATTCACATTCAAAAACAGGCAGTTTTTAAAAGTACAATCATCATATTCTCCTTTTGCCAATTTAACTTTTGAATAATCGGCTTTTTCGAAGATTTCATTTTCAATAAATACACTCATCTAATAATCGTACTTTAGCCTTTTTTACTTTCTGATTTTGTTTTGCGAATCATAAAATACAAACCTATAAGAATAAGCGGAATGCTTAATACCTGTCCGGTATTGAGTCCGAACATCCAATTTTCGCCGCCTTCAATCTGTTTTTCCTTGAAAAACTCCACAAAAAACCGAACCGACCAAAGCAATGCAAAAAACAATCCAAAAAGGTAGCCTGATTTCTTCATTTTATCGGTTTTCCAATACACGTACCAAAGCAGGATAAATACCAAAAGATACCCAAATGCTTCATACAATTGTGTCGGGTGGCGCGGAAAATCTTCCCCCAATTTTCTGAATATAAATCCGTAATCCGAATTTGTAGGTTTTCCGATAATTTCAGAATTCATCAAATTCCCCAATCTGATAAAAACGCCGGCTATGGCAACTGGAATGGTAATTCTGTCCAAAATAAACAGGATTGGTTTTTGCAGCACATTTTTACTGAAGAAATACATCGCGGTAATAATTCCGATGGCCGCACCGTGGCTGGCCAAACCGGCATAGCCCGTAAATTCAAATTTTGGTGAAAAACGAAAAGGAAGCAATACTTCCAAAGGTTTTCTAAATAAAAATTCTGGTTCATAAAATAAAAAATGCCCTATTCTGGCACCCAACAAGGTTGCCACAATGGTGTAAATAAATAATGAATCCAATTTTTCAATAGGAATATTATCATTAATGAATATCTTTTTCATTAAATAAAGCCCTAACATAAAGGCAATTACAAACATTAAACTGTAGTAACGAACAGCAAATGAGCCAATTTTAAAAATTTCGGGTGAAGGGTTCCAATCTATTTGTAGCAGTATCATAGTCGTTTAATTGTTTATGCGTTTAACTGTTTATTTGTTTATTTATTTGTTTACTTATTTCCTATCCCCAACCCTTTCCCAAGGAAAGGGAGTTTGTTTATAATGAAATTATAAGTTTTCAATTTCTAACTTTAAATGCCCTCGCGCCGGCTGGCCCTATCGCTAAAAATGTTCACTGAACATTTTCTTTACGTGCCCTCGCGCCGGCTGGCCCTATCGCTAAAAACAGCCACTGGCTGTTTTCTTTACGCTCTGTCCCCTTTGGGGGTTAGGGGGCCTACGGAACCGGATCGTGACCGTGCCCTCCCCAAGGATTGCAACTAACGATTCTTTTAATCGACAGCCAGCCGCCTTTAAAAATTCCGTGCTTTTTTAGCGCTTCCAACGTATATTGAGAACAAGTTGGCGAATACCTGCAACTTGGCGGTAAAAAAGGCGAAATGGCTGCCTGGTAAAACCGCACCAGCCAAATAAATGGAATCGCCAATATTTTAGTGATTTCCTTCAATTAATTTATGGAAAATGTTGTTCCTTCTTTTCCGTCCTTTAACTGGATTCCCAGCACTGCGAGTTCATCGCGAATTTGGTCGGAAAGTGCCCAATCCCTGTTGTCACGCGCTTCTTTACGCATTTTAATCAGCATTTCAACAACGCCGTTTAATTTATCGCAGGCATTTTCTTCTGAATTGTTTTGCAAACCCAAAACATCATAAACAAAAATGTTCATCGTATTTTTAAGTGTTTCAAAATCTGCCTCTGCAATACTTTCCTTTTTTTCAAGCAATAAATTCACATATTTTACGGCTTCAAATAAATTGGCGATCAACACCGGACTGTTAAAATCATCGTTCATCGCCTCGTAGCAACGTTGTTTCCATTCGCCAATATTGATGGAGGAAACTTTGCCTGCTTCAATGTTTTCAAGGTTATTTAAGGCTTCCATCAGTTTCATATAACCTTTTTCGGCAGCTTCCAACGCATCATTGGAAAAATCCAACACACTGCGATAATGCGCCTGCATCATAAAAAATCGGGTGGCACTTGGAGAAAAAGCCTTGCTTAAAATCTTGTTTTCGCCTGTAAAAATTTCATTGGGCAAAATATAATTCCCTGTCGATTTTGCCATTTTCTGCCCGTTTAAAATCAGCATATTCGCGTGCATCCAATAATTCACCGGATTCACCTTGTTTTTTACTTTAGATTGCGCGATTTCACATTCGTGATGCGGAAATTTCAAATCCATTCCACCGCCGTGAATGTCAAATGTTTCGCCCAAATATTTTGTGCTCATTGCGGTGCATTCCAAATGCCAGCCTGGAAAACCTTCTCCCCAAGGCGAAGGCCAGCGCATAATATGTTTTTCTTCCGCTCTTTTCCAAAGGGCAAAATCCTGCGGATTTTTCTTTTCGGATTGGCCGTCCAGTTCACGCGTATTGTGAACAGATTCTTCAATATTTCTGCCGGAAAGAATTCCGTAATGTTCTGTTTCATTGTATTTTAACACATCAAAATATACCGACCCATTTATTTCATAGGCCATTCCTTTGGCTAAAATATCCTTAATAATTTCAATTTGCTCAACGATATGACCGGTTGCGGTTGGCTCAATGCTGGGCGGCAAATTGTTTATTTTTTGCAGTGTTTCGTGAAAATCCACCGTGTAACGCTGTACCACTTCCATCGGCTCAATTTTTTCGATTCGCGCCTTTTTGGCAATTCGGTCTTCACCTTCATCGGCATCATTTTCCAGATGCCCGGCATCGGTGATATTACGTACGTAACGCACTTTATAACCCAACTGTTTTAAATAACGGAAAACCAAATCAAACGACATAAAAGTCCGCACATTTCCCAAATGCACATTGCTGTAAACCGTAGGTCCGCATACGTACATCCCAACATTTCCTTCAATAATGGGTTTGAAAATTTCTTTAGATTTGCTTAAAGAATTGTATATTTTGAGCTGATTTATTTTGTATAATTCCATTAAAACTCCCTTAATTTAAAAGCGTAAATATACTAAAATTCCTGAACCCAAATTGATTGAAAAATGAATAATGAAAAATGAATGATGAATAATGCGCGATGAATGGCGAATTATTTTAAATTGTTAAATTTATATTTTACCTTTTTATTATTCAATTTCTAAACAGGAATCAAAACATTATTTGAAGTGTGATGATTTTATCGAGATAAATAATTTAAATTTACCGCGAATTTTGATTCCACCTAAGCAGAAAACCTTGATGTACAATTTGTCCGCCATAAAAAATAATGTTTGCATTGTTATTCCCTGCTATAATGAAGAAAAAGGCTTGGCTATCCAAGAATACAGCCATTTTATGGAGGAAAATCCGGCTGTTTTAATTTGTTTTGTCAATGACGGTTCTTCAGATAACACGCTTGCCATTCTTGAAGGTTTAAAAACGCAATTTCCAAAACAGGCCGTTGTTCATTCCTACATTAAAAATATGGGCAAAGCCGAAGCCATCAGAAGCGGTTTTCACTATTGCAATTATCATCATCATTTCGATTATGTTGCCTATTTGGATGCCGATTTGGCGACTTCGCCGGAAGAATGTTTGACGATGACCAGCTTCTTAAATGCCGACATTAATTTTGTTTTTGGCTCGAGAATACAAAGAATCGGTGCTGTAATTGAGAGAAATAACTACCGATTTTTTATCGGCAGAATTATCGCCACCGTGATATCCTATATTTTAAAGTTAAATGTTTATGATACGCAGTGTGGCTGTAAAATTTTCTCCAAAGAATTGGCTGAAGTAGTTTTTAAGGATGCTTTTGTATCCAAATGGCTGTTTGATGTGGAGATTTTTGACAGAATCATCAAGTTTTACGGACGGGATAAGGTTTTGGAAAAAATGCTGGAAGTTCCTTTGTTAAGATGGGTTGACAGAGGGGATTCAAAAGTAAAAGCCAGTTATTTTATAAAATTATGGATCGATTTATTCAGAATCCGTAAAATCGTCAATTCAAAAAAATAATTCAGACCACTAACAAACGCTTATCAAAATGGACATAAAAAAGGATAAAAACACTTCGTTTTATTTGTTTATTTCTGTGATTGTCATCGTGATTTTCCGGTTGATCCTTACGGCTGTAATTCCATTACTGGACAAAACGGAATCACGTTATGGTGAAATTGCGAGAATGATGTATGAAACCAAAAACTGGGTGGTGCTGCAAATTGATTACGGAATTCCGTTTTGGGCAAAACCGCCACTTTCAACCTGGCTTTCTGCTTTAAGTTTTGAAACTTTCGGCGTTAGCGAAATGTCTGCGCGATTTCCTTCCTTTTTATTGGCTATTGTATTACTGATTATCATCGGAAAACTGGCGAAAAAAGAAGGAATTTCCTTTTATTTACCTGCTTTTATTTTGTTGACAATGCCCGAATTTCTGATTCACACCGGCGTTGTATCTACCGATAGCGCTTTGGCTTTTAGCATTGCTCTGATTATGATTTCCTTTTGGAAATCGATGCAATATGAAAAATATTCATTTTGGAATTATTTGTTTTTTATTGCAGTGGGATTGGGATTTTTGGCAAAAGGACCCATCATTTTGGTGTTAACGGTCCCTCCTATTTTTCTTTGGATTTTGCTACAAAAAGTACCGCTTAAAACCATTTATTTGAAATTGCCTTGGTTTACCGGAATCTTAATTACTGCAGTCATATCAATTCCCTGGTATATTTTGGCAGAACAACGGTCGCCAGGATTTCTGGATTATTTTATCGTTGGTGAGCATTTTAACCGATTCCTGGTTCCCGGATGGAAAGGCGATTTATACGGCAGCGGCCATTCCCAGCCTCTAGGGATGATTTGGGTGTTTTTACTCGCTTTTGCGTTTCCCTGGATACAAATTGTGTTGTATAAAATTTGGAAAGAAAGAAAAACAATTTTTAAAGATAAGTATGTTTCGTATTTGATTTTTTGGCTGTTTTGGACCCCGTTATTTTTTACGATTTCAAAAAATATTTTACACACCTATATTCTTCCGGTGACCATTCCTATTGCGCTTTTAATGGTGCATTGGTGGAAAGATTATGAAAAGAAAAAAACGATGTTGGTTGTTGGTTCCATTTTTCCGGCAGTGGCCATTTTGTTGTTTTTTGGCGCTTTTTTAACCGGTAAACTGGATTTTTATATGAATTCCGACAAATATCTAATTGAAAATCAACAAATCGATTTTAACAAAAATGAAGCACTTTATTATTGGAAAGGCAAATCCTATTCCGGGCAGTTTTATTCCAACGGAAAAGCAAAAACTATTGCCGATGCCAAGAAATTGGATTCGATTTTTAGAATTAAAGGCAAGTCCTTTTTGGTGGTTACCAACAAAAAAATAAAAGACATTCCATCAGAATACAAAGCGCAAATGAAACTTATGGATTCCAATTTTAAATCTTCCATTTATTTATTGAAACTTGAATAAACATCATTTAACGACAAAATATCGTAAAATTTACATAATTTTATTTTAAATATTTTTTCCGATTAAATATTTCAAATTTAAAACCGGATTTTAAACTTTAACTAAATGGGCAAAAAAATTCATCCAAAAATTAAAAACAATGCCGTCTAACCCTGCTGAAGAATTACTAAAATTGGCTCAAAAATAATGAAATACGAATTTACCATTATTGTCCCTGTTTACAATGAAGAGGACAATTTAAAACGTGTGGAACAGGAACTGTCCAACTATATAAAAATAGCCACAAAAAAAACAAATATTCTATTTGTAAATGACGGAAGCAAGGACAATAGCCAACAATTGATAGAAGAAATTTGTGCCAACAATCCCGATTTCTCTTATATTTCATTTGAACAAAACCGTGGATTAAGCTCGGCCATCGCTGCCGGATTTAAAGAAGTGGAGGCAGAATTGGTTGGGTATATCGATTCCGATTTACAAACTGCGCCTGAAGATTTTAATTTGTTGCTGGCGCATATTGGCGAATTCGATTTGGTTACGGGCGTCAGAACCGGAAGAAAAGATGCATTCGTAAAAAATATGTCGTCCACAATTGCCAACGGCATCAGACGTGCTTTTACTGATGATGGAATGGATGATACGGGCTGTCCGCTCAAAGTCATCAAAACAGAATATGCCAAAAATATTCCGATGTTTAATGGCTTACACCGTTTTTTGCCTGCGATGATTTTATTGCAAAATGGCAAAATAAAACAAATTCCCGTGCAGCATTTTCCAAGAATTGCAGGTGTGGCAAAGTATGGTCTGTGGAACAGATTGGTTGGCCCGCTCATCGATTGTTTTGCGTATTTATGGATGAAGAAAAAATACTTAAATTATAAAATAACTAAAAAGGGTTAATGAGCAACTGGTTAGTTTACGGTATCGGGTTTTTGGCGCAGCTGATATTTTCTGGCAGGCTTATTTTGCAATGGATTTTATCAGAAAAAAGCAAAAAAGTGCTGACGCCTTCCATTTTTTGGAAATTGAGTCTGTTTGCCTCTTTTCTTTTATTTGTATACGGATATTTACGCGAGGATTTCGCGATTATGTTAGGACAGGCACTAACCTATTTCATTTATATAAGGAACTTACAACTGCAGGGAGAATGGAAAAAAGCACCAATATGGATGCGATTTTTCTTGTGGATTTTCCCGTTGCTTATTGTGATTTATTATTTCAACAACAACACTTATGATTTGGCCAAGTTGCTGAAAAATGAAAACATTCCGTTTTGGTTGTTGGCTTTGGGAATAATTGCACAAACTGTTTTTGCGCTTCGTTTTGTGTACCAATGGATTTATTCTGAAAAAAATAAAGCATCGTCATTGCCATTCGGATTTTGGCTGTTGAGTTTTATTGGCTCTTTACTCATTTTAATTTATGCAATTATACGGAGAGATCCCGTTTTATTTATTGGCCATATGATGGGTTCGGTCATTTATTTCAGAAATCTTTTTTTATTAAAAAGGGAAAATATGACTAACCTTCAAAAGTTAAAAAATGATGATTAAAATCTTTGAAAAATATCCATTAGTCCTATTGTCGGGCGTTGTTTTGCTGATGCTCCTGATTCATTTGGAAGTGCCAAACATCACCATTATGGAAGCCCGTAATTTTATTACGGCACGGGAAATGGTTCAGGACAATCATTGGTTACTGACCACGATGAATGGTGAAGCGCGCTATCAAAAACCGCCGCTGCCAACTTGGTTAACGGCAATTTCAGGGTTGATTTTTGGCATCAGCAATGTTTGGGCCTTAAGGCTACCGGCGGCATTAATGGTGTTGTTTTCGGGTATTTTCATTTATTATTTATCCTTAAAATTAATGCTTACTAAAATTCAAAGCATCAATAACAGTTTAATTTTGGTGACTTCTTTTTATATTTTTGCCATTATTATTGAAGCGCCGTGGGATATTTTTGCGCACGGATTTATGCTTACCGGACTCTATTTTTTGTTTCTCTTTTTTGAAGAAAAATTGTCGCTTTGGAAAAACGCTTTATTGGCCGCTTTTTTTATTGGACTGTCTGTAATGAGCAAAGGTCCGGTTTCTTTATATGCCGTATTTTTGCCATTTTTGATTTCCTACGGTATTGTTTTTAAATTTAAAGATTTCAAAACAAAATTTCTGCCACTTATAGGTTTTGTATTATTATTATTGATTATTGGCGGCTGGTGGTTTGCATATGTTAGACTTGCAGATCCCGAAGCATTTTTGAAAATTGCCACCAAAGAAACCGAAAATTGGAGCAGCTACAATATCAAACCATTTTATTATTATTGGAACTTTTTTATCCAATCGGGTTTATGGACAATTCCGGCATTTATAAGTTTGCTGTATCCTTATTTGATTAAGCGTGTTACACATAAAAAAGCCTATCAATTCTCTTTTTGGTGGACGATAGCCGCTGTTATTTTATTGTCGTTGATTCCCGAAAAAAAGGCACGTTATTTGGTTCCGGTCTTGATTCCGCTGGCGGTCAATACAGGGTTTTACATTCAATATTTATGCAATACTTTTTCTGAGTTAAAACGAAAAACAGAAACAATTCCGGTTTATTTCAATTTCGGATTGATTGCAATTATTAGCCTCTCCGTTCCATTTGCATTGTTCTTTTTGTTGAAAGACGGGCTGCAAAATCACCTTTTTAGTTATGCATTAACTTCAGTGGCAACACTTTTTACAGGAATTTTACTGATTAGAAATTTGTATTTAAAAAGAATTCAAAATGTATTTTATTTAACCATTTTGTTTGTGGTTTCGTTAGCGGCGTTCGGATTGCCGCTGACAAAAAGTATCACCAAAAATGAAACCTATAATTCCATTAATGCCTTGCATCAATTTGAAGAAAAGGAACTTATTATCAGTTATTCTATTGGGGAAATGACACCGGAACTGCTTTGGGAATACAACGGAATTATCAAAAACATTTATAAAAATAAGTCTTTAGAAATACCTACTGATCCAAATTTTGGCCTGCTGCTTATGCCTAAAGATGTTGAAATTATGAACTCTCAATTGGGCAAAAATTATAATTTTAAACTCATTGAAACTTATAATTTAAATTTTGGTTCAAAAAGCAAAGAACGATTGATCAGGGAATTTTATTTAGTTTCAAAAAAACAGTACTTTTAACCTTTCAATAAACATTTATAAATCAAAATACAAGCATTTATGAAAACACTCACCACCATTGATAAAGTCGCCTATTTATTTTTAATCGTCATATTCGGATTGGGAATTTACTTTGCAAAAACAGATCTTACCTTTTTTGATGAAGTTTACACCCGGGAAGATGGACTCATTGAATTTGCATCCGCTTTATTTCTATTGGCTTCAAGTTTGCTTTTGCTTTTTCGATTTTTCAAACTTTTTAAACACAAAGAATTGTTCTGGAAAATTGGCGTTTTAGGTTTATCCATTGTTTTCTTTTTTGGTGCTGGAGAAGAAATCTCTTGGGGACAGCGCATTTTAAATGTGGAATCTTCCCAATATTTTATAGAAAACAATGCGCAAGGAGAAACCAATTTACACAATTTGGTGGTTGGCGAAACCAAAATAAACAAGTTAATTTTTAGTCAGATTTTAACGGCTGTTTTGGTTATTTATTTAATTATTGCACCTTTTTTGTACAGAATGTTTGGGTGGATTAAAAACTTGGCCAACAAATTTGCGGTGCCAATTGTGCAATGGCATCATACCATTGCGTTTTTAATTGGAACAGGATTGTTAGTATTTATCACTTCAACCAGAAAGTGGGAAATTTATGAATTTGCTTTCAGTGTTATTTTTTTACTGATATTTTTAAATCCTTTCAACAAAGAAATTTACAGGGATAAACGATAAACTTTTATTAAAAATGCCTTAAAAAAAACATAAAACAATATGCCATAAATGAGGCCGATGAGCATTCCCGTAACCACATCCAAAGGAAAATGGACACCTAAATAAATACGGCTATAGGAAACCGATATTGCCCACATTACAAGAATTGGAAATAAATAGCTTAATTTATTTCTGAAAAGGAATCCAAAAAACACCGCAATTGCCATAGAATTGGCGGCGTGGGCAGAAAAATAGCCATACAAACCGCCGCAACGGTTGCCCACCAATCGAATTAAATCAGCAATATTTTCATTGTGGCAGGGACGCAATCGTTTAAATCCATATTTAAATAAATTGCTGGTTTGGTCTGATGCTGCAATAAGCAAAACAATAAAAATAACCGCAACAAAAGTTTTCTTGAATCCCAATTGTTTGTAGGTAAAATAAAGCAACAACCCATACAACGGAATGGCACTGAACTTATTCGACATAAACAGCCAAAAGCCATCCCATTGTGGAGTTCCTAAATTATTTAGGAAAATGAGCAATTCAATGTCTTTATCAATAAGTTGGTCAATCATTGGATTGCGCTAATTATTTATACATTAATTGGCCATTCCAACCAATTCCAATTCAAACACCAAATCGGTATTTGGCGGAATCACATTACCGGCACCTTGCGCACCATAACCCAAATGAAAAGGCACAAACAGTATTGCCTTATCGCCTATTCTCATTTTTTGTAAACCTTCCTTAAATCCAGCTATTAATCGAGCGTCCGGTCCGTAAATGGTGGTAAAAGGCGCATAACCATTTTGTTTGTCTCGCGCTTCATCATAAATTCCGAATGCCATGGCAACTTCCTTGTAGCTGCTGTCAAACAATCTTCCATCCGTAAAATAGCCTGCATAATTCACTTTTACATTGCTTCCTTTGGGAGGAAACGCGCCTTTTTTTGTTTCGGTAATTACCATCTTTAATCCGGAAGGCAATACTTGTGCATCACTTAAATACGTACTTATTTTTGCCAATATCTCAGCTTTGGACTGTTGAATTTTTTCTCGCTTCTCTTTTAAATATTTTTGATTCTTATCATAGTAAGAAGAAAATTCTTTTGAAGCATCAAATTTTTTGGCCACTTTTCCAATGGTTATAATTTCAATATTTCTGATGGTGTCATTTTGCCTTATGGAATCTACCACTGCCTGTCCTTTAACCACATTCCCAAATACGGTATGTTTGCCGTCTAACCACGAAGTTTCTTTGTGTGTGATAAAAAATTGGCTTCCGTTTGTGGCCGGACCAGAATTTGCCATCGATAAAATACCTGCTTTGTCGTGTTTCAACAAAAGATTTTCCAAGCTGTCTTTTGGAAATTCATCTCCAAATTTATAACCTGGATCTCCTTCTCCTGTACCCAAAGGATCACCGCTTTGGATCATAAAATCCTTAATNNGGTGTTTTTTCAAATTCAAGTTTCAACAAAATGTCCCCTTTATTGGTTTCCATATTTGCGTACAAACCATCACCCAAATCGGCATATTTAGTTGGTTTGCAGGAAATTACAAGTAATGACAATACAATTATTATAAGTTTGGATTTCATTTGAATCTAATTTATTGGTTTAACAAGTGTGCTATATAATTTTAATTTAACATAAAATTGCAAGGTCCAATCGGTATTTACAAACAGCTTTTTTTGTTCATTTCAAATGTAAATATAATTTGTTTGGTTAAACAATCACCATATAAATTTTATAAATTAAACCGAAATCACAAATAATTAAAATGCCCTTTTAACATATTGCAGTTAAAAGGGCATTATATCAGTTTTTTGTTTTACAAATCAACAATGCAAAACGGATAGATTTTATTTTTTTATTTCCAACAATTCAACTTCAAAAATTAAAGTTGAAAATGGTTTTATTGGTCCGCCTTCACGTGGTGTAGCACCGTAAGCCAAATCTTGAGGAATAAAAAACTTGTATTTTGAACCAACACTCATTAATTGAAGACCTTCAGTCCACCCTTTTATAACTCTATTTACCGGAAATTCTGCTGGCTCTTTTCTGTCAACTGAACTATCGAATACCGTACCGTCA
Organism: Lutibacter sp.; assembly: GCA_003516285.1. Taxonomy (GTDB): domain Bacteria; phylum Bacteroidota; class Bacteroidia; order Flavobacteriales; family Flavobacteriaceae; genus Lutibacter. Next base: position 52,758 of record DPCK01000110.1, read on the forward strand.
ATTAAAGTTCCGTGGTAATGAACTTTTACCGTTGAAGTTTCTGTAGGTTTTTCACCTTTTCCTTCTTTAAGCACAATGTATTGCAGNNGCCTTCAGCCTTTACATCAGCAAATTCAGTTTCCATTTGTTTTTCCATCTCTTCTTGTTGTTTTTTCATTGCTTCTTCTTGCTTTTTTTGAAAAAACGCTCTTAAGATTGGTTCTGTATTTTCAACAGTTATTAAAATGTTTGTTGAATCCAGTCCATTCATTACCCCTTGAATAAATAGGTCTTTGTTAATTTCAGGAAAATTGGCCTTTAATTTACTTGAGATGTCTATTCCTAAGGCATAACTCACCGTATCCACTTCGGTTTTTAATGATTTTTGTGCGGCTCCCTTATTATTGCAGGACACCATTGATAAAATTATTGTAATTACTGCTAAAATTTTAATTGCTTTCATTTTTTCTTATTGATTTTAATTAATTGAACTTTAAATATTAATGGTTGATTTATTGCTATTTTATTGTCATCTCCTAAGTATCCATAAACTTTATGTGATGGAAACAAAAAAGTAGCCTCATCTCCGGCGCCCATCAGTTTTAATCCGTTTCTCAAGCCTTCAATGATTTCTTGTTTGTCAATGATATAAGTTTTTTCCCCTATTTCTTCGGCACTGTAAATTTGGGCATTATGAATATCATAGACCGCAAAAGTATAAAAAACTTGGTCACCAATTTCAGGTAATTTTGCATCAGCGTTCTTTTGATTAAAAGTATACCAAAATCCGTTTGGAGAAACTAAATATTCTGTAAGAGAATCCTTTTCCATAAATGCCGCAAAAGCATTTTCTTCATTTTCATTCATTGTTTTATTAAACAGCACAGATTCCTTTAAAAATGTGCTTGTTTTCCTTAAAACAGGTTTACGCGGAATGGGATTTGCGCACGAAACCATCAGAATTATAAAAATAAAATGTAAAAAATTATTCTTCATAAGAAGTAAGCAATTCTTTTTTAAACTTTGGAATGATATTTAAAAATTTTGTAATGGTATCTTCCAGCGAAAGTAATGATTTTCCTCCGGCAGCATTGTCGTGTCCGCCACCGTTAAAATGCTTTCTGGCAAATTTATTTACTGAAAAACTTCCTTTCGACCTAAAAGAAATCTTTATGATTTTTTGTTCAACATCTTCGATAAAAATAGCGGCGAAAATAACATCTTCAACCGATAATCCGTAATTCACAATGCCTTCTGTATCTCCTTTTTGAAAATCAAATTCATCCAATTCAGCCTGAGACAAAACAATATAAGCCGTTTTCAGTTCCGGTATAACAACCAAATTGGTTAAAGCTTTTCCTAAAAGCTGCAAACTGCCGTACGAATTGGTGTCGTAAACATTGTTATAAATTTTAGCGTTATCCGCTCCTTTATCAATTAAATCGGCAACAATTCTGTGTGTTTCACTGGTGGTTGAAGGAAAACGAAACGATCCTGTATCAGTCATAATTCCTGTGTAAATACAGGTCGCGATATCTTTATCAATCACTTCAACATCATCTAACTTTTCTAAATAATGATAAACCATTTGACAAGTCGAGCAAATAGAAGTATCTGAAAATAAGTATTTTGCAAAATCCTCGGGTTGCTGATGGTGGTCTATCATCATAAAAATACCTTTAAATTCCTGCAAGGTATTTTGCATATCGTCTCCTACCCTGTTTAAGGCGTTAAAATCCAAAATAAAAATAACGGAAGCTTCTTCAATGGCTTTTTTTGATTGCCTGTTTTGCATATCAAATTTCAAGGCATCTTTTGAGCCCGGAAGCCATTTTAAAAAATTTGGATAATCATTTGGTGAAACCACTGTTGGATGATGTCCCTTCTTTTTCAGATAATGATACATAGCCAAACTAGCGCCAATGGCATCGCCATCGGGGTTTTTATGCGGAACGATCACCACATTTTGAGGTGTGGCAAACAACACTTTTATTTCCTTGATATCACTTTTGTTCATAAGGGTGCAAATATACAAAATTATAGTATATTTCATTTCAATTACAAATGTACATTTGTTGGAATTGTATTTATGAAGATTTCAGCATTGCGTATTGGATTTTCATACTGGTTTTTGCCTTATAAGTGTTTGGAAACAAATTCATTATCAAAATAATTGGCTAAAAAATATAAATATTAATGCATTGTTTAATATTAAAGTTTAAGAGATGAACTATTTCAAATCCGTTTTATTCCTGTTATTACTCATTTCTTCTTGTAAAACGGATGAAAAACAAAAGAACAATCCGCTTGTTTCAAAGAAAGCCAACGTTGATTTTGTGATTGCTTTTGGTTCCTGCAACAACCAGACATTATCCAATCCATTTTGGACAGAAATCGAAAAAAACAAACCGAATGTATGGATTTGGGGCGGTGATGTTATTTACACCGATACTTATGATATGGCCTATATGGCAGAAAACTATCGAATTCAAAAAAATAATGCTGATTATGCCGATTTTACTAAAAAAGTGGATGTGCTTGGCACTTGGGACGATCACGATTATGGTTTAAATGACGGCGGTACTGAATATTCAAAAAAAGAAGAAGCGCAACAATTGTTTTTGGACTTTCTTGATGTTCCCAAAAATGATGTTCGCAGAAAACAGAATGGTGTTTATTTCGCCAAAGATTATAAGGTGAACAACAAAACCATAAAAATTATTTTATTGGACACGCGCTATTTCAGAAGCGCATTAACTGCTGATAATGAAACCAATAAACGGTTCAAACCAAATGAGTATGGCGAAGGAACGATGTTGGGAGAAACGCAGTGGGAATGGCTGAAAAACGAACTGCAAAACTCAAAAGCAACGTATAACATTATTGTGAGCAGCATTCAGTTTTTATCGGATGAGCACGGATTTGAAGCTTGGGGAAATATGCCGCACGAAGCTGATAAACTGGTAAACCTCCTTAAATTAAGCCGCGCAAAAAACGCAATTATTCTTTCCGGAGACCGTCATATTTCTGAAATTTCAAAAAAGGAAATCGACAGATTGAAGTATCCGCTTATCGATTTTACTTCAAGCGGACTTACGCATTCCTATACCGATTTTAAAGGAGAGCCAAACAAATACCGATTGGGAAATGTGATTTCAAAAAAGAGTTTTGGCATTTTAAATTTCGATTTTAAAAACAATGCAATCACCTTTGAAATAAGAGGCGAAAACAATGATATTTATGAAACCTTCACGCAAAATTATGAGTAATTTAACTACTTTATTAAGAAAATAGTATCTTTGCGCCGATTTTAAAAATTAAAGACAATTAAAAATGGCAACAAACAGAACGTTTACTATGTTGAAACCTGATTCCGTTGAAAATGGATATATAGGGGCAATATTGGAAAAAATTAGTGCTGCAGGATTTAGGATTGCAGCGATGAAAATGACACAAATGACCGTTTCCGATGCGAAAGCATTTTATGCAGTTCACAGCGAACGTCCATTTTATGGCGAATTGGTTGAATTTATGTCGAGCGGGCCAATTGTAGCCGCTATTTTAGAAAAAAACAATGCGGTTGAAGATTTTCGCGTATTGATTGGCGCAACAAATCCTGCCGATGCTGCTGAAGGCACCATCCGTAAATTATACGCTTCTTCTATGGGTGAAAATGCAGTACACGGTTCAGACAGCGATGAAAATGCAGCCATTGAAGGCGCTTTCCATTTTTCCGGCAGAGAAATATTTTAATCCTATACCCGGAAGCTTGATTTGAAACTACATTAAAATTTATAAAAACTTTGAGCTTTCAGCTTTTAACTTAAAAAAATCCATCCGTCAATTGACGGATGGATTTTTTTATCAGCTTAACATAATTTTTGAAATAAGTTCTTCACCCAGTTCTTCGTTCATCATTTTGATGATTTTTTCTTTGCCGTAACTCAATTCTTCACGCAATACGGAAGATTTCAATTTCACCACCAAAGTTTTTCCGTTCAATTCCACTTTGCTGGTATAAGAAACAACGCCATTTCCCATCAATTTTGCCCAAGCTTCTTTTACGGAAATCTGGTTCATTCCTTTGGTCAATTTATTTTCCTTAATCACATTTTTCATCAAATCTTCCATTGATTGAAATTCATTGAAACGTTTGGCCATTACAGTTGAAATATTTTATAAGGTTGGTTTGTTTTTTTTACCACATCTTCTGTGCGTTGTTTGTGCGTATCGCTGATAAACAGCTGTCCGAACTCATCATTATTCACCAATTTAATCAGCTGCTCCACTCTTAAATCATCCAATTTGTCAAAAATATCGTCCAACAATAAAATAGGTTTTATGTTCGACTGCTTTTTAATAAAATCGAATTGCGCCAGTTTTAAGGCAATTAAATATGATTTCTGCTGACCTTGCGAGCCGAATTTTTTAATGGGATAGCCATCTATTTCAAACGCCAAATCATCTTTGTGAATTCCGGCGCTTGTATATTGAAGCACCCTGTCACGTTCCACATTTTGTTCGAACAATTCCATAAAATTTGATTCCTCCAACTGTGTTTTATAAACCAAATTCACTTGCTCTTTGCTTGAGGAAATTGCCGCATAACGTTCCCTTAAAATGGGGATAAACGCTTCCAGAAATTCAGTTCGCTTTTTAAAAATAACAGTTCCGTATGATTCAAGTTGCTCATTGTACACTTTTAAATTGAGTGCGTCAAATGTTCGGTTTGCCGCAAAATACTTCAACAAAGAATTTCGTTGTGTGAGCACTTTGTTGTATTTAATAACAGATTGCAAATACAATTTATCGGATTGCGAAATCACATTGTCCATAAATTTTCGTCTCGTATCGCTTCCCTCAACAATTAAATCGCTATCGCCCGGAGAAATAATCACCAAAGGCAAATAGCCAATATGTTCCGAAAATTTTTCATACGCCTTGCCGTTGCGTTTCACCACTTTTTTATTTCCGCGTTTCAAACTGCAAACAACACTTTCGCTTTTATCATTAATTTGATAAGCGCCTTCAATCATAAAAAAGTCTTCAAAATGCTTAATGTTTTGCGTTGCCGCCGGATTGAAGTAACTTTTTGCAAAAGACAGGTAATAAATGGCATCCAAAACAGTCGTTTTTCCAACACCGTTATTCCCCACAAAACAATTAATTTTTTCCTGGAAATCAAATGTTTGAGACTCGAAATTTTTAAAATTTACCAGTGTTATTTTTTGTAAATGCATCTATTTTTTTTGAAAGTTTAAAATTATTGAAAATAAATGAAAATTTAGGCACAAATGCATTTTTACTTTCCAATTAAAAATTCTATTTTTGCGCCTACAAATTTCTAAGAAATGGCAACATACAAAAAGACAGGAAGTAAAATTAAAGATGCTCAAAAAAATATTGAAGATAATTCAACTACCGCTGAAGTTTTTAAAACTTTAGACCAAACAGCTTCAAAATCTGAGCAATTTATTCAAAAAAATCAAACCATCATTTTTATAGTAATTGGTCTTATAGTCGCTTCCATATTGGGCTATCTGGCATATCAAAAATACGTGAAAGCGCCTAAAGAAAAAGAAGCTGCAAATGAATTGGCATTTCCTAAAGCTTATTTTGACAATGCGATAAACAATACTGTGGCAGCAGACTCATTATTTACCTTAGCATTAAAAGGAGCCGACGGAAAATATGGTTTTGTTGATATTGCCGATGAATACAGCGGCACAAAAGCAGGGAATTTGGCCAATTATTACGCCGGAATTTCTTACTTAAGATTAAAACAATATAAAGAAGCTATCGACTATTTAGAAGATTTTTCATCAAAAGATGAATTATTAGGTCCTGTTGCAAATGGCGCTATTGGTGATGCTTTTGCCGATATCAATCAGCCACAAGATGCTTTCGACTATTATGTTAAAGCGGCTGAATTAAAAGACAACAACTTTTCAACACCATTATTCCTTTTCAAAGCAGGAAATACAGCTATGGAATTGGAAAACTATTCGAAAGCCCAAGAATTGTTTGAAAAAATAAAAAACGATTATCCAAATGCTGTTGAGGCCCAAAACATTGATATTTATATCAATAAAGCTGCCTTTGCATCAAAAAAATAAGATAAATGGCCACAACTAATTTATCTGATTACGATAAAACAGCAATCCCAAACGCGAAAGACTTTCGGTTTGGGATTGTTGTTTCTGAATGGAATGCAGATATTACAGAAAATTTGTATTTGGGTGCCGAACAAGCCTTACTGGAAAACGGAACGCTGATAGAAAACATCGTTCGTTATAATGTTCCCGGGAGCTTTGAACTTATTTTTGGCTGTAAATATATGTTGGAAACCGAAGAAGTAAATGCCATAATTGCTATTGGAAACGTAATTCAAGGTGAAACAAAGCATTTCGATTTTGTTTGTGAAGGCGTTACGCAAGGCATTAAAGACCTGAATATCAAATACAATGTTCCTGTTATTTTTTGTGTGCTGACCGACAACAACAAACAGCAATCTATCGATCGCTCTGGCGGAAAACACGGTAACAAAGGTATCGAATGTGCCATTGCAGCCATAAAAATGGCCGCATTAACAGCGTTTTAACACGCTAATTATCCACAAAACTTGACCACCTCTTTTTAATTCAGTATTTTTGATTTTTACTGATTAATTTAATTTTATGTTTGGGAAATTATTTAAGCCTCAATCGCATTATGTTTTTAATTATAAGCCTCGTTATTATGATGAGCGCAAAGAACGTTTGCGAAATTTAGAAAAGAAATACCACAATCCTGACGGATCCGATACCGAAATTTCCAAAATTAGCCTTTCAAAAAATAGTTTAAGAAACGATTGGGTCAAAAATAAAAGAAGTGCCACAGACCGGTCCACAAATTTAAGACTGGCCATAATTATCGCTATTTTAGTGGGCATTGCCGCCTATATTTTAGGATTACATACCTTATTTTAATGCCCGATATCATACAGTTATTACCCGATCACGTTGCAAATCAAATTGCGGCAGGTGAAGTCGTACAAAGACCCGCATCAGTTGTAAAAGAGTTGATGGAAAACGCCATTGATGCAGAAGCCACCAGCATAAAACTCATTGTCAGGGAAGCCGGAAAAACACTTATTCAGGTGATAGATAATGGCAAAGGAATGAGCCAAACCGATGCACGTCTGAGTTTTGAACGCCACGCAACTTCAAAAATAAAAAAGGCTGAAGATTTATTCAATTTGCACACCAAAGGATTTCGGGGTGAAGCATTGGCTTCCATTGCTGCCATTGCACACGTGGAATTGCGGACAAAACAGGAAGAACAGCAATTGGGTTCGTGTTTAAAAATTGAAGGAAGCACCTTGATTTCTCAAGAAAATATTTCAACGCCCACAGGAACATCCGTAGCCGTTAAAAATTTGTTTTACAACATTCCTGCCAGAAGAAATTTCTTAAAATCGAACACCATTGAAACGCGTCATATTGTGAACGAATTTCAACGCGTGGCGCTGGCGCATCCCAATATTGCATTTTCGTTTTATCACAATGAAAATGAAGTTTACAATTTAACCACCGGCAATTTGCGTCAACGCATCGTGGCCATTTTGGGTAAAAAAACAAATGAAAAATTGGTGCCCATTCACGAGATCACCGATTTGGTGGAAATTAAAGGTTTTGTCACCAAACCAGAGTTTGCGAAAAGAAAAAGAGACGAGCAATTCTTTTTTGTGAACGATCGTTTTATAAAAAATTCCTATCTAAATCACGCCGTTTCAAGCGCTTTTGAAAATTTATTGTCGGGTGGCCATTATCCAACCTACTTTTTATATTTAACCGTGCCGACAAACAGCATCGACATCAATATTCATCCGACCAAAACGGAAATAAAATTTGATGACGAAAAAACGTTGTATGCCATTTTACGTTCTGCCGTAAAACACAGTCTGGGACAATACAATGTTGGCCCAATTCTGGATTTTGACCGTGATGCAACCCTTGACACGCCTTACCATTTAAAAGATAAAAATTTGCCAAATCCAAGGGTGACGGTGAATCCCGACTTTAATCCGTTTAAATCTGAGGAACAAAAATCCATTCATTTTCCCTTCAGAAGAGAAAAAAATATGGAATGGGAAAGTTTGTATAACGGACTCGACAGCGAAGGCATCGATATTAAATCGGAAACCGCTGATGCCAGTTTGTTTTCAGAAGAAAAAGAGAACAGTAAAACCTATCAGGTCCATAAAAAATATATTGTCAGCAGCATCAAATCGGGCATTGTTTATATCAATCAGCAATTGGCGCACCAACGTATTTTATACGAAGAATTTTTGGGAAATATCACGTTTAAAGATGCAATGAGCCAGCAATTGTTGTTTCCTTTGGAATTGTCGTTCAACACCTCAGATATCGCCTTGATCAAAGAAATTAAAACCGAATTGGAAAGCATCGGATTTTTGTTTGGCGAAATTTCTAACGACTCGCTGGTGGTGATGGGAATGCCGGTGAATATCATTGAAAGCCAAATTCCTGCCATTATTGAGCACTTGCTGGAAGACATTAAAAATGACATTCCCNNAAACTTGACTTAAAAGAGCAAGAAGATATTGTAAATAAACTATTTTTGTGCAAACAACCGGATAGTTCCCCTTTTGGGAAAAGAACGTTTGTAACAGTAAATATTGATGAAATTGATAAAAAATTTAACAATTAACCGTTGTTAACGAGATAATTATGGGAAGAATGACCGAAGCCGTTAAACATATAATCATTTTAAATGTTATATTATTTATTGCGCCGCAATTAATGCCTGATTTAAATTTACAAAACTTATTTGCTTTGTATTTTCCCGAAAATGAAAAATTTGGGTTTTGGCAATTTTTAACGCATATGTTTATGCACGGCGGATTCGCCCATATCTTGTTTAATATGTATGGTTTGTGGGCCTTTGGAACGCCGTTGGAGCAAATGTGGGGAAGAAATAAATTTATATTTTTCTACCTATCAGCTGGTTTGGGTGCGGGCGCCATTTACACTTTGGTGAATTATTACCAATTCAATTCTGTGTATGACCAATTGGTCAGCATTGGTTTAACGGGTGCCGATATCCAAAGCATTTTGAACACAGGAAGTTACAATCCACAAATATTGGAAACAATCTCGGGCGATCAACTTTCGGAGTTTTACGCCACTTACCACACGCCTGCCGTTGGCGCATCTGGTGCGGTTTACGGAATTTTGGTGGCATTTGGCATGGCATTCCCTAACGCAAAATTGGCCTTGATATTTTTCCCTGTGCCCATCGCCGCAAAATATTTTATTCCTGTAATCATTTTGGGAGATGTATTCTTCGGAATCACAAAATATTCTGTTGGAAATGTGGCGCATTTTGCCCACGTTGGCGGGGCGTTGATCGGATTTATAATCGCTTGGTATTGGAAACAAAACCAATTTAAACAATGGAACTAAATTGAGCTTCATAAACGACATAAAACAAGCTTTCTACAAAGCCAATATTGTTGAAAAAATAATATACATCAACGTATTTTTATTTTTAATCACGTTTTTGTTTACTGACTTTGTCATTAACTGGTTTGCGTTGCCGGCTGGTTTTGATGATTTTTTACACAAACCATGGACGCTGATTTCCTATGCGTTTATACATCAGGGATTTTTTCATATTTTGTCAAACTTGCTGGTTTTATACTATCTCGGAAATCTGTTTTTGAATTTTTATACCAGAAAACAATTATTAAATTGTTATTTTTCAGCGGCTTTTTTTGGTGGTATTATTTTTTTAGGATATTATTATTTCATTGATAAAAACGAAGCAGGTGCTTTGGCTGGTGCTTCTGCGGCGGTAACAGCCGTTTTTATAGCCATCGCAACCAGAATACCGCGGTATGCGCTTCAATTGCGTTTTATTGGCAGCGTTGAATTGTGGGTAATGGCTGCTATTTGGGTGGTTTTAAGCATCCTGCAAATTGCAAGTCCGGAAAAAGGAAGCGCCATCGCGCATTTAAGCGGTGCAGCTTTTGGTTTTATGTATGCCAAACAATTGGAAAAAGGAAATGATATCGGGAAATGGTTTGAAAGTATGGTCAATCTTTTTACAAATTCCTTCAGCTCAAAAAAATCGGGTCCTTTAAAAACTGTTTATAAATCCGGTAAAAAAAGTTCCGCAGAAGAGGTTTCAAAGACAAAACAACGAAAAATAAATGATATCTTAGATAAGATTAGCAAATCGGGTTACGAAAGTTTATCCCAAGAAGAAAAAGACTTTTTATTTAGATCCGGAAAAGAATAAACGATAAAACGAGCATAACAAATTTTGATACACACAGAAATGATTAATAGCGANNGATAAATTTATTTTTATCCTGAATTCTCTTTTCGCCACTTTGCTTCTTTTGTCGTACCTAAATTACTACATTTCCCCAAATACCATTACATTTTTCTCATTGATAAGCTTGGTCATTCCCGTATTAATCGTCATAAACTTACTTTTTGCGGTCTATTGGCTCATTCGGTTAAAAAAACAAATACTTCTCTCATTATTCGTGTTGACTATTGGTTATCAATACATTGCGAAATTTTATACCTTTAGGGAAAAAGAAGTCTTGATGACAGATGATGTGAAGATTATGAGCTATAACGTAAGAATGTTCAATCTTTACAATTGGATTAACGAAAAAAATGTGGATGAAAAAATATATGATTTNNATCCATTTGGAAAGCTTAAATTTAAGTCCGAAAGAAGATTATTTCACCCAGGAAAATTCAGAAAAATTTAGAAGAAGGGTTGAAAAAGCCTTTAAAATTCAAGAAAATCAAGCTATTTTAATTGCAGACCATATAAAAAAGACCAATTTAAAATCCATTATTTGCGGAGATTTTAACAACACCGCATTTTCCTGGGTTTATCATCATTTGAAAAAAGNNGATGACCTTATTAAAGTCAATAATTTTAAGACCTATGAGGTAAAATTTTCAGATCATTTTCCCATTATGGCCCGAATAAATTTTTAGGACAAACTGATAAGTGTCAGTGCTAAAAAAATTATAGTTTCGTATTTTTCCGAACCATTTATAAAAACAAACCCTTTTATGAAAAAAATATTTTTATTGCTGTTTTTAGGAACCTTTCTCACAGGATTTTCCCAACAAAAAACATTAAGTCTGGAAGATGCCGTTTTAGGCTATCAAAAAGGATTGAATCCCGCCTCATTAAACGACCTGAAATGGGTGAATAATTCGAATAGTTACGTTTTTCAAAAAGACAATGCATTGATTTTTACCGATGCCGTTTCAAACAAGATTACCAAAAATATTCCGCTTTCCGATCTTCAAAAAAACTATCCTGAATTAAAGCGATTTCCACGAATTATGGAGATATCCACCAATGAGTTGGTGTTTTCCTATAAAAATTTTATTGAAACCTTTAATCATAACAACTTATCAAGAAGTGCTACCATTTCTTACGATGAAGCGGCAGAAAATAAAGAATACAATGCAAAAGCCAAGGCAATTGCTTATACCTTGAACAACAATTTATATCTTGGAACTGCGGCAAACCCAAAAATTGCGGTGACCAATATTGAAGATAAGAATATTGTGTCCGGACAAGCGATTCACAGAAGTGAATTTGGCATTGTGAAAGGAACTTTCTGGAGCCCCGAAGGAAATTATTTGGCATTTTACCAAAAAAATGAAAGCAATGTAACCGATTATCCTTTGGTTGATATCACCACTTACCCAGCTTCATTAAAGAATATTAAATATCCGATGGCCGGCCAAGGCAGCGAAATTGCCAAAATTGGGATTTATAATTTACAAACACAACAAACTGTTTACTTGAATATTGATACTTCCGACGAACATTATCTGACAAATTTATCCTGGACACCCGATGAAAAATACGTGTTGGTTGCTGAAATTAACCGAGGCCAAAATCACGTTTGGTACAACCGTTATGAGGTTGCAACAGGTGAAAAAGTGAATACCTTGTTTGAAGAAACCAATGACAAATGGACCGAACCAGAGCAAGCTGCCGTATTTTTACCCAACAGCAACACCAACTTTTTATGGTTTAGCGAGCGTGACGGATTTATGAATTTGTACCACTACACCACCGAAGGTAAACTGGTGAAACAAGTGACAAAATTCAATTGGGTGGTGACCGGAATTTTAGGTTTTGACGAAAGCGGAAAAAATGTATTTATTACAGGAACCGGAACCGATCCAAGAGAAATGCATACGTTTAAAGTGAATTTAAAATCCGGAAAATATGCCAAACTTACCAATACAAACGGAACGCATTCCACGCAATTAAGCACCAATGGGAAGTATTTAATTGACAGTTACAGCAACTTGACCATTCCTGCAAAAATTGAAATAGTTGATACCAATAAAGGAAAATCAACTTCCATATTTACAGCTGAAAATCCGCTAAAAAACTACAACTTGGGAACCACCGAATTTGTAAACCTGAAAGGAAAAAACGGCACCGACTTGTATGCGAAAATCACAAAACCAGCCAATTTTGATGCTACAAAAAAATATCCGGTCTTGGTTTATGTATATGGCGGTCCGCACGCGCAATTGGTCAAAAATTCGTGGTTGGCAGGTTCTAATTTATGGATGGTGGCATTTGCATCCTTAGAAAATTATATCGTTTTTACGATTGACAACAGAGGTTCAGAAAACAGAGGCTTCGCCTTTGAAAGCAGTATTCACCGCAATTTGGGTGATGTTGAAATCGAAGACCAGCTCACAGGAATTGACTATTTGAAATCACTGGATTTTGTGGACAGCAAAAGAATTGCCGTTAACGGATGGAGTTATGGCGGATTTATGACCACCAGTTTAATGCTTCGAAACCCGGGCGTTTTCACCACTGCTGTTGCCGGCGGACCGGTAACCGACTGGAAATATTATGAAGTGATGTACGGAGAACGCTATATGGATACGCCTCAGGAAAACCCTGAAGGTTACGAAAAAGCAAAAGTTCACAATTACATTAAAAATTTAGACGGTAAATTACTGCTAATTCACGGCAGTGTAGATCCGGTTGTGGTTCCGCAGCACAGTATGACCTTGTTGCAGGAAGCCGTTAAACAAAAAATGCAGATAGATTTTTTCACCTATCCAATGCACGAACACAATGTTGGCGGCATTGACAGGGCACATTTGATTAAAAAAATGATGGATTATATTGTTGAAAATAATAAAAGTCCCCTAGCCCCCAAAGAGGAAATTTAATAAATTGCTAAAGTTGAAGGCAATAGAAAATTAACAATTTGTAATTTTTAAATACCTGACACAATACTTTAGCGTTTAAATAGTAAACAAGAAATTATAATTATCTCATGGAACCCCAAATTTTAGTAAGCCCCGACAAATACTCCATCGTTAAAATTGATCAAGGTGAATTGGTCAGCTTTTTAAAAAATAAGGAAGAACTGATTCACCAAAAAGGAGAACCAGGATGGCGGAATTCCGACACCGAAATGTTTCCAGTCATTGGCCCGACAGAAGCGGCTGATTTTACGGTTGTAACGCCAAAAGGCAAGGCGATTCAGGACCAGCACGGACTTTTACGGGAACTGACATACAATTTAATGGAAAGCGGTGAACATTTTGCCGTTTTCCAAAAAGATTATGCTGCAAATACCAGTGTAAAAAATTCAAAGTTCCCTGAAAAATCACCAAAGGAAAAATTGTCCTGGCCTTATGATTTCAGATTCAAAAAATTATTTGAATTGTCAAACGATTCCCTTAAAATTACTTTTGAGATTGAGGCCGGAAAAGGAATGCCATTTATGCTGGGTTACCATCCTGCATTTAAATTATCGGGCGACAAAAGTGAAATTTGCAAAACAAAAACTCAGGAAGTTTCCCTTCAAAAAATCTTAGAAGGCGGCTCAACAGCCTTTCCTGCTTTAAATTCCCAAGAAATTAAATTGATTAAGAATAAAGGCTATAATCTTTCTATAAAAACGAAAGGTTTTGACAACTTTATGTTGTGGACAGAAGTGCCCAATATGCTGTGTATTGAACCAATCACCGCTTATCCTTATTCAAAAGGTGAACAGCCGCTTTCTGAAAAATTGTTTTGTGTTTCGAACGGAGAAGATTCTTTTGAGGTTGTGATTACCCCGTTTAAAGATCCTTTAATCAATAGCGTTTATTTATGATTATAGTCTTGCGGTCGTGCTGTCTTGCAGTTTATCTAACTTATAACTTTCCTAATTTTAACTTCGGTCTTTTAACTTTTTAGGAAAACATTGCTAGGCTCATTATTACAAAGGAACAACTCCAAATAATAATGACAAATGCAATTACAAATGCTATTTTAACTTCTTTCATAGTAGAAAGTTATTATTTTATATTGGCCATCTTTGCCCGCCGTCTGGCAAGTGTAATCGGCATACCAATAATCGTGTTCGCATCTTGTTACCGTTGGGTCATTTCAAAACGGAAATTAATTTGAACGGATGTAAAATAACAAAAAATAATTCATTTAAATTAAACAACTTTGTAACTGTTATAAAATACTGTATCAGCGTAATAAAATTTCATTTAAACGTTAAAAATCAATAACTTAGATTGAAATAAAAATTACCAACATTTTGCACATCATCAATTATAATGCTGTAATCATAGCCAAAAATTTAGTTGACTTGACTAAGCGTCAAAAATTGGATTGGCTATCGCAATTGTTTTGTGAGTTAACTGCAGAAAGAGTATTCTGCACACAGTTTTCAGTTTTCAGTATTTAGAATTTTAACCTTTTTTCCAGTCCCCAACCCTTTCTCGGGAATGCCTCCTGTTCTCCAGACTTTTTCATCCAGCTAAAATTCCCCCTTCGGGGGTTAGGGGGCTTTTTTCACCCTCTTCAAACTCAATAAATTCACAGGGTTAATTCCCAAACCACTTATGTTTTTTTGTGAAAACCGAACAACTTCATCATAATATAAAGGAATCACAACGGCGGATTCCATAATTAGACTGTCCATTTTTTGATACAAAACATAACGTTTTGAGTTGTCGGTTGTTTGAATCGCCTTTTCGTAAAGCGCATCAAATTCTTTTGTGCTGTAATGGGTATAATTTGGCCCATTTGGAGAGAAATTTTTACTGTGAAATATAAAAAGGTAATTTTCTGCATCCGGATAATCGGCAACCCAACTGCCTCTAAATATACTCAACTGTCCGTTTACTTTTGCTTGTCTTAAGGTAGAAGGCGGCATCACATCAATATTCACTTGAAGTCCGGTTCGTTGTAATTCGCGCTGAATATACTCACACAAATCTAAATATTGGCTGTTGGTGCTAATGGTAATCGACGGATTTAAATTTCCGGTTTCGGCAATGTACGATTGCACCAATTCCTTCGCTTTTTCCGGCTGATAGGTATAACCTTCCATATTGTTGAATGATGGCAAACCTTTGGGAATGAAACCATTTATGGCTGGAGTTCCAATGCCATTTCGCAAATATTTAATCATTTTTATGCGATCAAAACCATAATTGATTGCTTTTCTGATTTTTACGGAATTTACTTCTTTTTCAGCTGCATCAACATAAATTCCTAGATATTCGGTGTTCAAATAAGGTCCAGAAACCATATGAATCTGATTTTTATAATGTTCCTTAAGTTGCCCATCTGAAGTTAATAAATCATCTTTGTAAGAAGCATCGATACTGCTCATAAAATCAATATTTCCCTGAATAAATTGCAAAAATTCACTCTGCTTGTCGGGTAAAAAAGTGATGGCAACAGCTTCCAAATATGGCAAACGATTGCCATTTTCATCCTTTTCGTGGTAATCTTTGTTTTTACGGAAAACCAATTTGGTATTTTCAACCCACAATTTAAATTGAAAAGGCCCTGTTCCTATCGGATTTGATCTAAAGGTATTTCCAAAAAACGCCAAGGCTTCAAAAGGAACCACAGAGCAATATTTCATACCCAACAAACTTAAAAATGGCGGAAAAGGCTGTTTTAATTGGACGACAAAAGTGCTGTCGTTTTTGGATTCAAATGTTGAAACAAAATCCAATACCCATTTTCCGGAAGACGCCACTTTGGGATCCAGCAAACGATTAAAACTAAATTCAAAATCGCTTGCAATTACTGATCTTGTGGAGTCTTTGCCAAACAAAATATGCTTGTGAAATTTTATGTCTTTTTTTAAATTGAATGCATACGTTTTCCCATCCTCAGAAATGGTCCAGGAATGGGCAATATCTGGTTGCACATTTAAACTGTCATCCAATTGCACCAAGCCGTTAAATAACTGATTCACAGCCCAAATAGTTTGCAAATCCTTTGAAAATGCCGGATCTAATGTGGTAATATTCGCGTGTTCATTGTATCTAAACACCAAATTTTCGTCTTGCTCCCTGTTTTTTCCTGAACACGAAACCAGCAACCAGCAACCAAAAACAAATAAATAAAAACTATTTCTCAAATCCATACTCACGTTCCACTTTACAAATTCTGACTTTAAATGCTTTGTACCAAATACTTCTGCCATTTTCTCTTGCTTCTGTATGCGCTGTATGCAATTTCCATTTTTTTATGGATTCCAAACTTTCCCAATAACTCACTGTGATTCCTAAATCATTTCTGGCCGATTCAACACCCAAAAAACCTTCTTGTTTTTCGGCCAGTTCAACCATTTTATCTGACATTTCTGCATATTCTAAATCATCTTCAGTCCTCATTGAAGTAAAAACTACTGCGTAATAAGGTGGTTTTGGCGTTTTCGCAATCATTGTCATAAAAATATAATTCAGTACTTTTGCATTCGATAAATGTACAAGAATGAGCGCACAAAAAAAAGTCGCATTTTACACATTGGGCTGTAAACTTAATTTTTCAGAAACTTCCACCATTGCCAGAAACTTTCAAGATGAAGGTTTTGAACGTGTGGAGTTCGACGAAGTAGCTGATATATACGTCATTAACACTTGTTCTGTAACGGACAATGCCGATAAAAGATTTAAATCCATCGTTAAATCCGCTTTAAAACAAAACGAAAAAGCATTTTTAATTGCCATTGGCTGTTACGCCCAATTAAAACCTGAGGAATTGGCTGCCGTTGATGGCGTTGATTTGGTTTTGGGCGCCACGGAAAAATTTAAAGTGACCGATTATATCCACAATCTTTCTAAAAATGAGTTGGGCGAAGTGCATTCCTGTGAAATTGAAGATGCCAATTTTTACGTGAGCTCCTACTCTTTTGGCGACAGAACAAGAGCTTTTTTAAAGGTGCAGGACGGCTGCGACTATAAATGCACCTATTGCACCATTCCGCTGGCAAGGGGGATTTCCCGAAGCGATACTTTAGAAAATGTATTGGAAAATGCCAGAGAAATTTCAGAAAAAGGCATTAAGGAAATTGTGCTTACAGGTGTAAACATTGGAGATTACGGAAAAGGGGAATTTGGAAACAAAAAACACGAACACACTTTTCTCGACTTGGTGAAAGCTTTGGATACTGTTGAAGGCATTCATCGTTTCAGAATTTCATCCATAGAGCCCAATCTGCTTCAGCAAGAAACTATCGATTTTGTGGCCGAATCCAGAAGTTTTGTGCCGCATTTTCATATTCCGCTGCAAAGCGGCAGCGATATTTTACTCAAATTGATGAAACGCCGTTATTTAAAGGAAACGTACACCAACCGCGTTGAAGCCATCAAAAATAAAATGCCGAATGCCTGTATTGGGGTTGATGTAATCATCGGATTTCCTGGAGAAACGGATGAATTATTTTTGGAAACCTACAACTATTTAAATGAATTGGACATTTCCTATTTGCACGTTTTTACCTATTCTGAAAGGCCAAATACAGAAGCTGTTGAAATGAAAGGTGTTGTACCGCAGAATGTTCGCAACAAACGAAGCAAAATGCTCAGAGGCTTGTCGATTAAAAAACGAAGGGCATTTTATGAAAGCCAGATGGGAAAAAATTTCACTGTTTTATTTGAAAGCGAAAATAAAGACGGCTACATATATGGATTTACGGAAAATTACGTGAAAGTAAAAACACCTTGGAATCCGGAATTGGTAAATACGCTCCACGAAATTATATTGACCGAAATTAATGAAGAAGGCATTGTGCGTTTTGACTGGCAAAAACAACCAGTTTTTAGCAACTAAATTTATATTAAAAAAGAAAAATTGTGAGTGATTTATATCCTTTTGCCTTATTGGTTTTTACTTCGTTTTTTACGCTGATAAATCCGTTGGGCACGATGCCGATATTTATGTCGATGACCGCCACTTTAAGCAAACAACGGCGCAAACAAACAGCCAAAAAAGCAACCTTAGTGGCATTTTTTACCATTATTGCCTTCGCTTTTTCGGGCCAGATTTTATTTAAATTCTTCGGAATTTCCGTAAACAGTTTCAGAATTGTTGGGGGCGTTATTTTCTTTACGATGGGCTGGGATATGTTACAGGCAAGATTGGGCAGTTTTAAACATACCGATGACGAAGACAAAATTGATGCTTATGTGGAAGATATTTCCATAACACCGCTTGCAATTCCTATGATTTGCGGACCCGGAGCCATTACAAACGCCATTATTTTGATGGAAGACGCCAATGAAATTCCGCTAAAAATAGTGTTAATTGCCACAGTGGCATTCATCCTGTTTTTAACCTATCTCATATTGGTTGGCGCTAGTAAAATCACCGAAAAAATGGGCAAAACGGGAAATAAAGTGATGATGCGCTTAATGGGGTTGATTGTGATGGTCATTGCCGTTGAATTTTTCTTCAGCGGATTAAAACCAATTATTTTAGACATCCTAAACAGTTAATGGAAACTCAAAAAACCCACATTTATTTTGTTCCAGGCTTGGCTGCAAGTCCGGAAATTTTTGAATTTTTACAATTTCCGGAAGACAAATTTGAACTTCATTTTTTGGAATGGCTAATTCCGTTGTCGGCACACGAACCCATTGAAGCCTATGCCAAACGAATGTCCGGTTTGGTGCTTGAAGAAAATCCGGTTTTAATAGGCGTTTCTTTTGGCGGAATTATGGTGCAGGAAATGAGCAAACACCTTCAGCCTAAAAAGACCATCATCATTTCCAGCGTCAAAAGCCGAATCGAATTGTCGAAATCCTTGAAATTCATCCAAAAATTAAAAATCTATAAATTATTTCCTTCAAAAATGATTGAAAATATTGAAATATTTTCCTTTTTAGCAGTTGGGGAAACTTTCAAAACCAGGTTAAAATTATACAAAAAATACTTTACCGTCAGAGACCGAAAGTACCTAAACTGGTCCATTTACAACGTGTTGCACTGGCAACAAACCAAACCTATAGAAAATATACTTCACATCCACGGTACTGCCGATGCCATTTTTTCGTTTAAATATATAAAAGGCTGCATTCCTATTGAAAATGGAACGCATATTATGGTAATTAGCAAAGCAAAAACCATCAGTAAAATAATTTCAGATTCCCTAAAATAAAATGTTAAAATCAACATTGGCAAAGTGTTTCCACCAAATTAATTTGTAATTTGCCACTTTACAAACCCTTAAAAATAAAAAACAATATGAACAAGTCAATTAAAATTTTAGGATTAATTGCGGTGATAATGATAAGTTCATTGCTAATATTTGCGACCCAGAAATCAGATTCAAACAACAATAATTTCCTTAAAGAAGGCGATAAAAACACCAGTGAAACCTACGAGATTAAAGCCTTGAAAATTCCTGAAAATTTAGATTTTGCCGGAGAACGTGTACCCACTGAAAATAATGACATAAAAGAGCGACTGGATAGGGAATTATTGGTAAATACCTATTGGCATTCCAATACGATGCTGCTTTTTAAACGTGCCCATAAATTTTTTCCAATGATGGAACCTATTTTGAAACAAAATGGCATTCCAAATGATTTTAAATATTTGGCGCTTATTGAAAGCGGACTCCTAAACCTAACTTCTCCTGCCGGAGCGAAAGGCTTTTGGCAAATATTGGATTCGACAGCGAAAGAAAACGGATTGGAAGTCAATAAAAATGTGGATGAACGCTATCACATAGAAAAATCTACACAAGCCGCCTGCAATTATTTAAAAGCGGCAAAAGCGCGTTTTGGAAACTGGACCTTGGCTGCAGCCGCATACAATGCCGGAAACAGAGGGGTTTCAAGTAAAATGGAAACTCAAATGGTGGACAGTTATTACGATTTGCTTTTGGGAGACGAAACGGAAAGATACATTTTAAGAATTGTTGCCGTTAAAGAAATTATGTCAAATCCGGAAAAGTACGGATATAAATTTGACAAAGAAGATTTATATACCGCAACGCCCACAAAAATTGTTGAAGTGAGCACGCCAATAACGGATATTGCACAATATTCCAAAGATTTAGGCATCAATTACAAAATTATGAAATTACACAATCCGTGGTTGCGTGAAAATACCTTGGAAAATAAAACCGGAAAGACCTATCACTTGAAAATTCCATCTGAAATCAAATGAAACGAGCAAACTAAATTATGATAAATAAAGGAATATTTAAAGGCGAACAGCAGCTGTTACCGCTTAAAAATAAAATTTAAACAGATGAAAATGACGGTAACAACAATTCTCATTTTAATCATTATTGGGCTGTCCGCCGGAATTTTAAGCGGATTGGTGGGTGTTGGCGGAGGCATTATTATGGTGCCGTTATTTGTGTTATTTTTAGGATTGACGCAACACAATGCGCAAGGATTGAGCTTGGCAGTGATGCTTCCGCCAGTCACATTTTTGGCAGTTTATAATTATCATACCGCCGGCACCGGAGGAAATATTGATTGGCGAATTGCGATTATGGTTTCCATATTGTTTATCATTGGCGGATTTATAGGTTCAAAAGTAGCCTTGCAAATTGACCAGCGAATGCTCAGAAAAATATTTGGCGTATTTATGCTGATAGTTGCCATCAGATTGATATTTACAAAATAAACCAGTCTTTGATAATAGACCGATTACTTATGCTCCGCTTAGCACAAATCGCTTTCAGAAAAGAAAAATGAGATTTTTGTTTTATCAAACAACCAACTTTTTACTCAAAAAATAATTACCTTTGCAATTATGGGACTAAATAACAACGACATTTTTAAAAAACTTCGTGTGGCGCATAAATTACGCGATGAGGATATTGTGAAAATATGCAAACTGGTCGATTTTGACATTACAAAAAGTGAGTTGGGCGCTTTTTTCAGAAATGAAGAACACGAAAAATATAAAGAAGTCGGCGATCAAATTTTGCGCAATTTCTTAAACGGACTGATTATTCATTTGAGGGGCCCGATGCCGAAAAAAGAACCGGGAACTGCACCCAAAAAGAAATACGATTAAGTCCAAACCAAAATTCAGAATATTATTATTTTGTTGTTTGGTATATAAAAATCATTAAAAAATTAATGAGACAACAAAATTTTGAATTGAACTTTATGCCATTTAGCGCGATTTATTTTAAATAAAATCCGCTTTTTTAGGTTTTCTAAAAATTATTGCTATATTACCATTTTAAAAGAATAAATGAATTTCACAAACCCATTGGTTTATGGGGTGCCTTGTTTTTTAGGACTCATTTTACTTGAACTTACCTACAGCAAAACTCATAACCTCAAAAATCTTTATCATTGGAAAGACCTTAAAGCAAGCCTGTTTATGGGCGTTGGTTCGGCCATCATTGCCGCTTTAATTAAAACAATTTCGGCCATTCTAATTTTTAATTATGTTTATGAAGTATTTAATCCGGAAATTAACGGCATCCGAACCAATATTATGGGCTGGAAATCATTTAGTTATGTCTGGTGGGTATGGCTATTGTGTCAACTCGCAGATGATTTTACCTATTATTGGTTCCACAGACAAAATCATATGATACGTTTTTTTTGGGCCGCGCACATTGTGCATCATTCATCAGAAAATTTTAATTTGGGAACTGCAGTTCGAAACGGTTGGTTTACAGTTTTATACAAACCTTTTTTTTACGTTTGGCTTCCATTGGTTGGATTTCCGCCAGAAATGGTGGTTGTTTGTTTAGGGATTGAGGCACTTTGGCAATTTCAACTGCATTCTGTTTATGTTCCGAAAATGGGATTTATTGAAAAAATATTCAACACCCACACAATGCACCAAGTTCACCATGCTAAAAACTTGGAATATATGGATAAAAATCACGGAGGCTTTCTAAATGTTTTTGATAAAATATTTGGAACCTGGAAAGAACTGGATGAAAATATTGCCATTGAGTTTGGCGTTACAACGGCTCCAAACTCCTACAATCCCTGGGTGATTTTAACACACGAATATAAGGATATTTGGTTGGACACTAAAAAATCAAAAAATTGGTTTCATAAATTTATGTACATCTTTGGTGAGCCGGGCTGGAGCCACGATGGAAAAACACTGACAATTAAACAGATGCGAAAACAGGTTTCTGAACAAGAAATCAATTAAAAAGTACAAGCAATTATGCTGCTTTTCAACAAAATGATTTCTTTGCTTCATTAAACTCCGCCACAATTTCATTTATAATATCAGCCGCCGGTTTTATTTCGTGGATCAATCCGGCAATTTGTCCGATTTCCAGTTCCCCTTCTTCCAAATCACCTTCAAACATCCCTTTTTTGGCTCTTGAGCGCCCTAATTTCTCCTTTAATTGTTCGGCAGTTGGGCATTGTTTGTAAAGATCCTGCAACTCATTAAAGAATTTATTTTTAATCAGCCTCACCGGCGCCAATTCTTTTAAGGTTAACAAGGTATCGCCATCTTGGGTATTTACCACTTTTTCCTTAAAATTTATATGCGCGGAAGATTCAATGCTAGCCACAAATCGGCTTCCAATCTGAACCCCATCAGCACCCAAAACCATCGCTGCCAGCATTCCTCTTCCTGTTGCGATTCCGCCAGCGGCAATTAAAGGAATTTTTAATTTTTCCTTTACCATAGGAATCAACGTAAAAGTGGTAGTTTCTTCTCGTCCGTTATGGCCGCCCGCCTCAAAACCTTCAGCAACCACGGCATCTACACCGGCCAGTTCCGATTTTAACGCAAAAGCCACGCTACTCACCACGTGCACCACCGTAATCCCTTTTTCGTGCAAAAATGACGTCCAGGTTTTTGGATTTCCTGCGGAAGTAAATACAATTTTCACGCCTTCTTCCACAATTATTTTCATAATTTCTTCAATATTGGGATACAACATCGGCACATTCACCCCAAAAGGTTTTTTGGTCGCTTTTTTGCATTTTTGAATGTGTTCACGCAAAACATCAGGGTACATAGAACCTGCGCCAATCAATCCCAGTCCGCCCGCATTGCTTACTGCGGAAGCCAGTCTCCAGCCGCTGTTCCAAACCATTCCGGCCTGAATGATCGGATATTGAATATTGAATAATTTGGTGATGCTATTTTTCATCTGTATATCTTTTATTTTTTATTGGTACAGATGCAGTTCGCCAATAATCATTCATTCGTGTATCAAAATTTGTTATGGCTCGGTTCATTTAGTTTACCAGAATTTTAATCATTTTTATTTTATTGTCGAATTTCAATTGCACAAAATACACGCCTTGCGCTAAATTCGAAATATCTGTTGTCGGATTCAATTTGGTGATATTTTCTGTACTTAATCGTTTGCCTAAAATATCAAAAACAACCAATTCCATTGCTGTCACCAGATTGGGAAATTTGAATTTTAATTCGGTTATGGCCGGATTTGGATAAGCAACAACTTCCAAAATTTCTTCTGTTTCTTCCATACTCAGCAAGTTAAAAACAGTTTCAAAATTTGGAATTCCATAACCTTCCTGAGTGGTTGGACTGGCATATAAATGCGCAGATTCCTTCACCATTTTTATAATTTCCGCATTGGTTTTATTCGGAAAAGCCTGCCACAAACACGCCACAACGCCGGTTAACACCGGTGATGAAAATGAAGTTCCGTTAGCAGTGGCGATATTTCCCGAAGCATTTACAATATAAACGCCGGCACCTTGCGCACACACATCGGGCTTTACGCGATTGTCGAAAGTTGGTCCGTAAGAACTAAAACTGGCAATAACGCCAGATGCATTTACGGCGCCAATGCTTAACACCGAAGCGGCATCGGCAGGCGCACTGATGTAACGCCAGGAAACATTTCCTTCATTCCCGGCCGAATTTATCACAATCATCCCACGGGAAAAAGCAATTTCTGCACCTCTGGAAATAAAGGTCGTTTTTCCGTCCATATCCGCATAAACGTAATTGTAATTGGGATTGTCGAAAGTGGTATAACCCAATGAGGTGTTGATAACGTCAACCCCCAAACTGTCTGCTTTTTCAGCGGCTTCCACCCACAAGCTTTCTTCCAATGGGGTTTCATTTGAATAATCTTCAGAAATAAACAAATAAAACTTTGCCTCCGGCGCCGTGCCTATAAACTGATTGTCCAAATAACCGGCAATGGTTGACAAAACCGACATTCCGTGGGAACTGCCTGTATAAAAATTTGCACTTCTGTTCACAAAATCATATCCGCCTAAAATTTGGTTGTTGTCACGAATCCGCTTAAATGCCGCAAAATTGTCGACATTGGGAAATCCGGCATCAATAATCGCGATTTGCATTCCTTGGCCTGAAAAGTTATTTTGATGAAGCACATTTCCTTTCAACATTTGAATTTGATTGGCGGCATTTCCGTAATTAAAGTTTGTAGCGTTTAATTTATTTGATTTTTTAACAACTTTTTTCGGATTCCTGTTTTTGCCTGAAGCGTTTAAAGATTTATTGGCAAATTCAATCTTACTCACAAAATTGAGGTTTAATATTTTATTGATATCTGTTTGGGTTCCCTGAATATGCAAGGCGTTTAACCATTTCGATTTGGCTTTAACAGTAATTCCTGATGTGTTTTTAATTTGTGAAATATAAGCAGCTTCAGCAGGAACATCTTTAAAATCGATTGCAATGCTGTAACGCATTCTTCTCTCCAAAGCACGTTGCGACAACATAGTTAAAGGTGAAGCGATAAATGAAGTCTGGCTCGGTTTGTCCTTAAAAAACACCCAGGCATCTTCAACTTGCGCAAAAGCACTAATTAGTGAAAATAAAAATAAGATCGTTAAAAGTAATTTTGTTTGCACAATAAGAATTTATCAAATTAATATTTCGAAATTACAGATTTTTATTGAAAAATAAGGCGTAGACATTATTTTAATCTTCGCCAATTAACATGGTCATTTTCTTTGGGAAACTTTGTGGCTCTTTGTGCAACTTTGTGAAATAGCTGTTACACCAAGCCACACAAAGAAAAAACAAAGACTCACAAAGTATAAAGGTTTTCAATTTTAATGAAAAAAATTTGATTAAAAATTATGATATTACGCCCGAACCCAACAATTCATCTTTGAGATACCAAGCCACAAACTGGCCTTCGGTAATGGCAGATTGCCTGTTTTTGAATTCCACATACAAGCCTTTTTCCACTTTGTGTAAAATAGCTTCATCCAATGCCTGACGGTAACGAATACGCGCCAAAACAGATAAGCTTTCTCCATTTTTAAGCGCTAAATCTTGTCTGATCCAATGTAATTCTTCGTTGGACACAAACAATACATTGCGGTACAATCCCGGATGTTCTTTGCCTTCACCTGTATATATTACATTTTCATTGACGTCGGTATCAATCACGAATAATGGTTCAATGGTGCCTCCAACGGCCAAACCTTTGCGTTGTCCTTTGGTGAAATAATGCGCGCCCTGATGCTTGGCCACAATTTTTCCGTCGGAAGTTTTATAATGGTATTTTGTGACGAAAAACGCCAATTCATCTTCTTTGGATGCAAAAGTTGGAATTTCCCTGTGATAAATTTCAGAATTTTCAGGTATTTGAACGATGACCCCTTCTTTTGGTTTTAATTTTTGCTGTAAAAACTCGGGCAAACGCACTTTTCCGATAAAACAGAGTCCTTGAGAATCTTTCTTTTCGGCAGTGATTAAATCCTGCTCGGCAGCTATTTTACGGACTTCCGGTTTTGTCAATTCCCCAATAGGAAATAAGGCTTTCGACAATTGTTCCTGTGACAACTGGCATAAAAAATAAGATTGGTCTTTATTTTTATCCTTGCCTGCCAATAATTTGTAAACAGTTCCTCCATTGATTTGCTCTTCACCTTTTCTGCAATAATGTCCGGTTGCCACATAATCGGCTCCCAATTCCAAGGCAATTTTTAAAAAAGCGTCAAATTTTATTTCCCTGTTGCACAACACATCCGGATTTGGCGTGCGACCCAGTTCGTATTCTTTGAACATATAGTCCACAATACGTTCCTTGTATTCCTCGCTTAAATCCACCACCTGAAACGGAATACCCAATTTATCGGCTACCAACATCGCATCATTGCTGTCTTCCAGCCAAGGACATTCATTGGAAATGGTCACAGAATCATCGTGCCAGTTTTTCATAAACAAACCAATCACCTCATAGCCCTGTTCCTTTAACAAATAGGCCGCCACACTGCTATCCACACCACCTGAAAGTCCGACAATTACGCGTTTCATTTATTATTCATTTTAGTTTGCAAAGTTACGGATAAGTTTTTTGAGGGAAAAATTAATGTTAAAACTAAATATTTTCAATAATCTGTAAAATAAAGAGCGATTTTATCTAAAATAGTATTTCAAACCTTAAAATGATTCACAAGTTTTAAATTTAGGCGTTTAAGTAGTATAATTTTCAATCCCACAAAGATTTGGGGATATCCATAGTTATTTCTTTCATATAACCTTCAATTTCTTGTTGCACCTCATCGGCACTCATCACTATATTTTCGGTATTTGCATTTGATTTTTTTACTACCATTTTCTCAGCCAGTTCACGCGCTTTCAACTCAATAAATTTTTCCAATGAATGGTGGTTTGAAACAAAACCATACACAAATTTCATATCTAACGCCCTACCTACTTCCTGCATCGATTTTATGGAAATTGAACCTGACAATTCTCTTTTTTCTATATCTTGGGCACCCTGTATGGTAATTTTCAATTTGTGTCCAAGTTGTTGCAAAGTCATATTTAGTGCGGTTCTAATGGTATAAAC
Source organism: Lutibacter sp. (assembly GCA_003516285.1). Classification (GTDB taxonomy): domain Bacteria; phylum Bacteroidota; class Bacteroidia; order Flavobacteriales; family Flavobacteriaceae; genus Lutibacter. The sequence goes on from DPCK01000110.1 coordinate 79,846, forward strand.
CCAGCCTCTTTCGGGCACTTCTATATTTTTTATTTCAAAAAAAGGTTTGAGTTTTCCATCCAATTGCTCAATCAATATTTTTTTTGGGTTTTGCATAAGCACCATCTTTATGTCTTTAAAAATTAAAATTGTTAATTCTGATGAATAACTCTTTGGGGAAAAGGAATTTCAATACCTTCCCTGTCAAAAGCAATTTTTAATTTTTTTCGCAGTTCACCTGTGATTTCCCATTGTTTCGACGGCAATGTTTCTCCCAAAATCTTAATCATTACAGAAGAATCAGCAAAATCATTTACCCTTAAAAATTGTGGTGCTGTTATAATAAATTCTTTAAATTTAGCATCTTCAGCCAACTCAATTCCTGTTTTATTAACCACTTCAATAACCTGCTCCAGTTTAGCGCCATAAGACACGCCGATGTCTAAATTCACTCGCGAAAAATCCTTTGAATAATTAGAAACTTCCTTTATTTCTCCGTGGGGAATATGATGGACAGTTCCATCTAAATCTCGTAAAGTAGTCATTCTCAGACTGATTTTTTCAACCACGCCGCCTAAATTTTCAAACTTTACAATATCGCCAATTCGGTACTGATTTTCAAGAATAATAAAAAGTCCGGAAATAATATCACGAATAAGATATTGGCCTCCGAAACCAAAAGCCAATCCAACAATACCGGCCGCTGCTAAAATTGGACCAATTGAAACGCCAAATTCCTGCAGGACCATTAGGATAATAATGCTGAAAAGAGCAATTTTTGAACTGATTGAAAAGATTTGAATGAGGGTATTTTCTCTTTTTATTTCTGCTTCCTTTGAGGAAAAATTGTTGGATACAACCGATATTCTGACTATTTTATCAATCCCCCTTTTAATAATTTTATTGATGATTAAGGCAACAATTATTATTGCTATGATCCTAATTCCGCTTGATAAAAGCCAGGGAATTAAAATTTCTGTCCATTCGGCAAAATATTCTTTCATTTTTTTATTTTAGTTTTTGGTAATATCGTTATTAAAAAATATCATTAATTACGTGGTATAAACCGAATTAAACAACACATAATCGGTGGTTAAATCGGTTCCCCAGCCTTTTGCTTTGGCTTTTCCATTGTGAAGATCCAGCACAATTTTAAGATGGGATTCCCTCAATAATTTCTTGATATAATTGGTATCAAATTCTAAAGGAGTTCCCTGTTCCAGCACCTTTACCGTTTTTTTGTCGGAACCGATATACAAGTCAATTTCTTCATAATTAAAAGGAAGTCCGGCATTACCGGCAGCGCTGATAATCCTGCCCCAATTTGGATCACGGCCAAACATAGCAGTTTTAACAAGCGCTGAATCAGAAATTTTTCGAATCATTGTTCTGGCATATTCTTCGGTTGGCGCATTCACAATTTCATACTCGATAAACTTTGAGGCACCTTCACCGTCCGAAACAATCAGCTGGGCCAAATGCACCATCATTTCTTCCAGATGCTTTTTGAAAATGAGGTAACCTTTATCTTTTTTCGATTTGATAATATCATTCTGTGCCAAACCATTGGCCAAAACAATCACCATATCATTGGTAGACGTATCTCCATCAACCGTTATCATATTGAATGATTTATCAACCGTTTCCTTCACAATCGTTTTTAAAAATTTGGGTTCAATGGCAATATCCGTCACAATAAATGCCAGCATTGTAGCCATATTTGGGTGAATCATTCCTGATCCTTTTGCAATTCCTGCCATATTAATTTCACGGCCATCAACTTCAAACTCCACAAAACCTTCTTTTGCAAAGGTATCAGTTGTTAAAATAGCGTTTGCAACAAAGGAGCCTGCATTGGATCTGTTGGTCAGATTTTTTGCGTTTTCTTTAATGCCATTCACAATTTCAGTAGTTGGAAATTTTACGCCAATAATCCCTGTGGAAGCCACCAAAACCAATTCCTTATCAATTTTCAATTCTTCCGCCAAAGACGCAGTCATTGCTTCGGCGCCTTCCATTCCTTGTTTTCCTGTGGCTGCATTTGCATTTCCCGCATTGATCACAATGGCTTGGGCTTTGCCGTCTGCAATATGTTTTCTGGATACGGTAACCGGTGCTGCCACCACTTGGTTTTGCGTAAATACCGCTGCGGCGCTTGCCGGCACTTTTGAAAAAATAATGGCCAAATCCCTCCGCATAGATTTAACGCCTGTGTGCGCTCCCCAACAGGTTATTCCCCTTACGTTTGTTATATTTTTAATCATTTCGATTCCTTTTTATTTTTGTTAATTTTTTTGCTGATGTAAACATTAAGGATTTAACGGAATTAGGTTTAACCCACTTGTTTCATCCAATCCAAATACAATGTTCATATTTTGTATTGCCTGTCCGGCTGCTCCTTTTATAAGATTGTCAATTACGCTGATCACAATCACCATATTGGTTCGTTCATCATAAGTCACAAATAAATCGCAATAATTGGTTCCCCTAACATCTTTAATGGCCGGCTCCTGATTTCTTAACCTAACAAATGGAGCATTGGCATAAAAGGCCGCGTACAATTCTTTTAGTTTAGTTTCATCGAGTTTCTCAGTCGGACGGGCATAAATGGTTGACAAAATGCCTCGATCTACCGGCAATAAATGCGGCGTGAACTGTATAAGTGTTTCTTTTCCCGAAACCTTATCCAATATTCCCTGAATTTCAATGGTATGACGGTGATTTTTAAGTCCGTATGCCTTAAAATTATCATTTACATTCGAATACAGGTTTACATTTTTAGCTTTAATCCCCGCTCCTGTAACTCCTGTTTTAGAATCGACAACAATGCGTTCTGTTTCAATGATATTGGCTTTTAGCAAAGGCGCCAAGCCTAAAATGGCTGTTGTTGGGAAACAACCTGGATTTGCTATAAGGTTTGCCTCTTTAATTTTATCAAAATACAACTCCGGACTTCCGAAAACGGCATTTTTTATTCCTTCCGGATAAATATGGTCTAATTTATACCATTCTTCATAAACTTCTTTGGAACTCAAACGAAAATCGCCCGAAAGATCAATAATTTTAAAAGATTTGTTTTTAAAACGTTTCACAAAATCCATGGAAACACCGTGCGGCAAAGCAAGAAAAACAAGATCGAGTTCATAATTGTCTATATCATTGATTGATACCAATTTTTGGTCGGCAATTCCCTGTAAAAAAGGATGCACATTAGAAAACAGGTCTCCTGCCCTGCTTTCAGAAGTAATCATGGTAATTTCAACATTTGGGTGGTTGGTGAGAATACGCACCAATTCTGATCCGGTATAACCCGTTGCGCCAATAATTCCTATTTTCTTTTTATCCATGGTCCTTTATTTCTTTTAATGATATTTTTAAAACGTCCATAACTTTTTCCAAATCTTCATAAGGGATGTTTAATGGCGGAACCAAACGCAACACCTTATCGGCAGTGGCATTTGCCAACACGCCTTTTTCAAGCATTTTGAGCACCAAAGGTTTGGTTTCAAAATTAAATTCGATGCCAATCATCAATCCTTTACCGCGAATTTCTAAGATGTCGGGATTTTTCATTGCTTCAATTTTCTCTTTTATCCAATTGCCTTTTTCTTCGGCTTGTTTCAATAGATTTTCCGATTCAAGCACTTCGATGGTTGCCAATGAAGCGGCGCACACCAGCGGATTTCCGCCAAAAGTTGTTCCGTGGTCGCCAAATTCGATTGCCGAGCTTACTTTTTCGTTTGAAAGAATGGCGCCAATCGGAACACCTCCTCCCAAAGCTTTGGCCAAGGTCATAATATCCGGTTCTACGCCAAAATGTTCTTTGGCAAACATTTTTCCCGTTCTTCCCATTCCGCACTGAATTTCATCGAAAATCAGCACAATATTTTGATCGTCACAAAAAGTTCTCAATGCGCTTAAGAATGTTTTATCCGCAACATTAACGCCTCCTTCTCCTTGAATTGGTTCAATAATGATGGCAGCCGTATTGTTGTCCACAGCTTTTTTCAGGGCTTCCATATCATTAAAAGGCACTTGTAAAAACCCCTGCGGAATTGGTTCAAATCCTTTTTGATAGGCTTTTTTACCTGAGGCAATCGTTGCCAATGTGCGTCCGTGAAAAGAATTTTCAAAAGAAATAATGTTTCCTCCGCGTCCTATACTATGCGCATATTTACGCGCTATTTTAATGGCGCCCTCAACAGATTCTGCCCCGCTATTTGCAAAAAATACCCGAGCTAAACCCGATAATTCTACCAGTTTTTTTGAAAGCATTACTTGTGGCTCACTGAGATAAAAGTTAGAAATATGAATCAATTTGGCTGCCTGATCCTGAATTGCTTTTACCACTTTTGGATGACTATGGCCTACGCTGTTAACGGCAATACCGCCCAACATATCAATATATTCGTGGCCTTCCACATCCCAAATACGGGAACCTTTTCCGTGGTCAAATGTTAAAGGGTAGCGTTTAAAAGTTTGTAAATAGTACTTTTTATCAAGTTCGTCGTATGTTTTATTGCTTTTATGTGTCATAATGTAAATTCTTAAAATTATGAAGTAATGATGGTTCCCACTTTTTGATTTTCAAAAAGGGTTGAAATCTGTTCTGGGACAGTTCCATTGATGATTCTTGCCAGCTTGGCTCCTCTTTTTAAGGCAATTACGCAAGAATCCATTTTAGGGATCATTCCGCCCATAATACATTTTATTTCTTTCAGGTGATTTATTTCGGCTACTTTTAGTTCTTGGATCATTGAAGAAGGATTGTCCTTATCAAGCATTAATCCGTCAACATCCGTTAAAATAATATATTGTTCCGCTGAAAGTGCACCAGCAATATGACCTGCAAATAAATCCCCGTTGATATTATAGTCGATTCCATTTTTATCAGAAGCAATACAAGTGATTATCGGAATAAAATTATTTTCCAGCAACAATTCAATTAAGGAGGTGTCAACACTTTCGACATCGCCAACCTGACCTAAATCTACCATTTCTGTTCTTCCGTTTTTTGTATGCTGATGGAAACGCTTTTTGGCAATTAGTGTTTGTCCGTCTTTGCCTGAAAGTCCAACCGCTTTATGTCCCATTGCGTTGATTGTGGAAATTAAACTGCCATTTACTTTTCCTTTAAGCGCCATTTCCACATATTCCATCGCTTTTGGCGTTGTTTTTCGCTGTCCGTCAATAAACTCAGAATCAATATTTACTTCTTCCAAAGTTTGCTTGATAAAAGGACCACCGCCGTGAACAATCACCACTTGAAATCCTTTTTCTTTTAAATCGCATATGTTTTTAAGCACTTGTTTTTTAAGAAGCTGATTGGTCATAGCGTTTCCTCCATATTTAAATAGTAACAACTGTTTTTTTGCCATCATTTTTTAATTGTTATTTATAGAATCCTGATAAAATATTTTATAAGGATTATAAGGTATCGGATTGCTTTTAATTAGCTTTCAGCAAACCATTTTTGTGGTTAAAGATTGAAATTAACAATCTGGAAATTCAATCAGAATGATTCTGATTTCGAAAAATTTCAAATAATATTGCAAATTTAAGGCTATCACTTTAATTTTCCTAATAAATATTAAAGTTATAGCTTTAAAAAAAAATAATTGATAAGATAATTGCTTGTTTCTTTTTTAATTTAATGGGAAGTAATTATTGATAAAATAATTGGTCAATCGAAGTTTTGAAAACATTACATTGATAAAAATTCATAAAAAATGATTGATCGCAATCATAAAAAAACAGGTTGCAATTATTTTTTTTAGGCAATAATTCCCCCTTCGGGATTAGAGGGCTTTATTATTTTAATTAAATTTGCGCATCCTAACATACAAAAAAATCAATTTATGATTCAATTCTTTGGAAACAAAATCAGCAAAATATACGCTGTACAAACGTCAAAAGAACTTATCCAAACCGACATTCAAAAATTATACTGGCTTTTTGGCAACCAGGAAAAATTAGTTGAGGCATCTTTGGATGCTTTTTTTATTGGTCCGCGCGCCGCAATGGTGACGCCTTGGAGCACAAATGCCGTTGAAATTACCCAAAACATGGGGATTGAAGGCATCGTGAGAATTGAAGAATTTAACGCTATCTTAGAAGATGCGCCCTTTGACCCGATGATTTTTCAGAAATATCCACAATTAAACCAGGATATTTTCACCATTCATATTGAGCCGGCCGCTATTTTAGAGATTGGAGACATTGCCGCTTACAACGCGCAGGAAGGTTTGTCGTTGAACGATGAAGAAATTGATTATTTAAATGAAATGAGCAAGCGAATCGGACGCAAATTGACCGATTCTGAGGTGTTCGGATTTTCACAAGTGAATTCTGAACATTGCCGACATAAAATTTTCAACGGAACGTTTGTGATTGACGGCGAAGAAATGCCTTCATCGTTATTTAAACTTATCAGAAAAACTTCTGAAACACATCCCAACGGCATTGTTTCTGCCTATAAAGACAATGTGGCATTTGTGGAAGGTCCGTTGGTGGAGCAATTTGCGCCAAAAGCACCTGACAAGCCTGATTTTTACCAAAAAACAAATTTTAAATCGGTGATTTCATTAAAAGCCGAAACGCATAATTTTCCAACAACCGTTGAGCCTTTTAACGGCGCCGCAACAGGTTCAGGCGGAGAAATCAGGGACCGTTTGGCCGGCGGAAAAGGCTCGTTGCCTTTGGCAGGAAGCGCAGTTTATATGACTTCCTATTCACGTTTAACGCAGGACCGACATTTCGAATCGCCACAAGACAGACCTTGGGAAAAAGGAATGGAAGAAAGAAAATGGCTGTATCAAACGCCTTTGGATATTTTAATAAAAGCATCAAATGGCGCTTCTGATTTCGGAAATAAATTCGGACAACCTTTAATTACGGGTTCTGTACTGACTTTTGAACATCAGGAAAACACTCGCAAATTAGGCTATGATAAAGTGATTATGCAAGCCGGCGGTATTGGTTATGGTAAAGCAGACCAGGCTTTAAAAGACAAACCGGCTGCAGGCGATAAAATAGTGATTTTAGGTGGCGACAATTACCGAATTGGGATGGGCGGCGCAGCGGTTTCATCGGCCGATACAGGCGAATTTACCAGCGGCATCGAACTAAATGCCGTACAACGCTCCAATCCCGAAATGCAAAAAAGAGCTGCAAACGCCATTCGAGGAATGGTAGAAAGCGACAGCAACCCGATTGTTTCCATTCACGATCACGGTGCTGGCGGACATTTAAATTGCCTGTCTGAATTGGTGGAAGAAACCGGCGGGTTGATTGATTTGGACAAATTGCCAATTGGTGATCCAACACTTTCAGCCAAAGAAATTATAGGAAACGAATCCCAGGAACGTATGGGATTGATTATCAGCAAAGAAAATGCGGATATTTTAAAACGCGTTGCCGAAAGAGAACGCGCTCCATACTACGAAGTTGGGGAAGTCACCAACGACGACCGATTTATTTTTGAATCTAAATCCACCGGAAAAAAACCAATGGATTTGGCCCTGACCGAACTATTCGGCAGTTCGCCAAAGACCATTATGAACGATATTACCGTTGAAATAAATTACAGTGAAATAACTTATAATCAGGAAGATATACTACTTTACTTAAATAAAATATTGCAACTTGAAGCGGTGGCCTGCAAAGATTGGCTGACCAATAAAGTGGACCGTTGTGTTGGCGGAAAAGTGGCCAAACAACAATGCGTTGGTCCGTTGCAATTGCCCTTAAACAACTGTGGCGT
>DPCK01000110.1:87629-87760 GCA_003516285.1 Lutibacter sp.
TCCTTGTCGATGAAACAAAAATACCCAAATGACGAAGTGATTTCTCCGGGAACGGTGATTATTACTGCAGCCGGACATTGCAACGATATTACAAAAGTAGTTGAACCTTTAATTAAGGAAACACTAAATAA
>DPCK01000025.1:0-25540 GCA_003516285.1 Lutibacter sp.
TTTTTATTGGTGGTGCCTGCGTGAAACGCGATGGAACCTTCCACTTTATCCAAGCCATAAATCACTTTTCCCTTTTCATAAGCTTCCGGATAACCGCCAGAAACCAACATTACGGTGCAAGCGCTTTCTGGCACAAACTCAATAGTTTTGNNACCACTTCACTTTCCGGATCGCCCATTCGGCAATTGTATTCTATCACTTTTGGTTCATCGCCCACTTTAATGATTCCGAAGAAAATAAAACCTTTGTACGGAATGTTGTCTTTTTGCAAACCATCCACCGTTGGTTTTATCACCTGTTCCTCAATTTTATTCATAAATACCTCATCAGCAAAAGGCACTGGAGAAACTGCGCCCATTCCGCCGGTATTTAATCCTTTGTCGCCTTCGCCAATGCGTTTATAATCTTTGGCGTTCGGAAAATTTACATAATTTTTTCCGTCGGTTAACACAAAACAGCTCAATTCAATACCGTCCAAAAATTCCTCTATCACCACTTTGCTGCTCGCGGCCCCAAACTTTTCATTTGCCAGCATTTCTTTCAATTCGTCCTTTGCTTCCTGCAAATCGTTCAAAATCAACACGCCTTTTCCTTGTGCCAATCCGTCGGCTTTTAAAACATATGGCGGATTCAGGGTTTCCAAAAATTGAAAACCTTCCTCCAAATTATTTTTTGTAAAACTTTGATAGGCTGCAGTCGGGATTTTGTGGCGAACCATAAATTCTTTGGCAAATTCCTTGCTTCCTTCCAGTTGCGCCGCCCATTTTTGGGGTCCGATGACAGCCACATTTTTCAATTCAGGTTCGCTTAAAAAGAAATCGTGAATGCCTTTTACCAAAGGATCTTCCGGGCCAACAACCACCAATTCAATCTCGTGTTCCAAAACCACCTCTTTTACCGATTCAAAATCGGTTGGCTGTATTTTTATATTGACGCCCAATTGATCGGTTCCTTCATTTCCCGGCGCGATAAATAGTTGCGTTAACAAATCACTTTGTGCTATTTTCCAGGCCATTGCGTGTTCCCTCCCTCCAGAGCCTAATATTAATACATTCATAATTTCAATCTATTTTTTCTATTTATTATGTTGAAAATTTTTAAAATATTTGTTCCAGTATTTTTTGTGTGATGACATAAGTTGGGCGAACACCTGTGGTTCCCAGTCCTCCGGAAGCCAACGTGCTTCCCGTTTCCAGCGGATTGTCCGAAGCGTAATAGGCATAGCGAACTTTTACTTTTTCAGAAATATTCCCCCTAATTTTTGAAGCTGCCTGAATCGCTTTTTGATAGTGTGCGCCTTCCATTTCCAGTCCGACAACTTTCCAGGTTGAATTGTAAAAGAATTTTAAAATGTCTTTATTTTGAAGCGATGTTCCCAAAACAGAAACCATTGTGCCAGAATAAACATCAACGCCGCAACCTTCAAACATACTCTTTTTAAGCTGATTTTTAAACGGATAATTGTCGGCTGTGCCTTCAAAAATATGCGCGGAAGGAATCATAATATCGCCTTTTTCGCCTTCCAAAATACCTGCTTTACCCATAATTGAAACAGATCCCACATTTAAGTGATGGTTTTTGCCATTTTCATCCGTGTAAGGTTTTAACAACTCATCCATCGTCTCATAAGCCTGCTCACCAAAAGCATAATCCATTACAATCAGTACCGGTTTTTCGTCGGTTGGCAATGTGCTTTCAAACTTATAATTTGTTTTGCTAAGGTCTATTTTTTCAGTATCAATAATTTGAACATCGATGTAAGTTCCTGAGGTATCTTTTATTTGAATAAGTCCATTTTTTTCAGCATAAGCTTCCACTTGAGTCCGTAAATCTTCATTTTTTGGATCACTTAACAATTCAAAAAGGGAAATTGGATTATTGTCTTTAATTTGTTTTGGCAACACCACCGGAGCGTAAATAGAGTTCATTACGCTGTGCATATTGGCGCTGATAATATGGATTGGGCGCTCAATGAGGTTTTTTTCCAATAAAATTTGTTTAATGTTATTGGCCCAAATTTCACCATAAATATGATGTCCGATGCGTTCGCGCAAAACCGGACTAAAAGTGATGGTTCTTTTTAAGTCGTGAATTTTCTCGTTAATCGCCAAAGTTCCAAGCCAAAATATAATTTGAAAAAATCGGTCGGGATTGGTTTTTTCCTGAACAATTCCGTGCACCAGTTGTGTTTCTTCAAAAGTTCGGCCTAAAATACTTGCCAAATGCGCCAACATAATATCGCGCTCATCACTTGACAATTTTATGTTGTTTAACACAACTTCTTCCAATTTTTTCCATTCCCTGTTGGTTTCATTGCCCTCACTAATTAAAACTTTGTTAGCTATTTTATGGGATTCTATGAATAAAAAAGTTAAATGTGTTAAAACATCATAGATTTCCGATCTTCCTCGGGTAACTTCAATATTCATTTGATCTTTGTCTATTCGGTAACAATTTCTTCTTCTTTTTGGCGGAACAATGGCTTTAAAATGCGATTTTCCGTAGCCTTCTTCCGAAGTTAAATTGATAAACCGACATTCTTCAATCCCAATTGGGAGTCTTTCAATCACATAAATCAATCCATTTAATTCTACTTTTTCTTCCGCAATGGTGCCATAAATTTCAGGCCGAAGCAACAATAAAGACTCTCTTAAAGTATCTCCTGAAATTCCCATAGGTTTGTAAAAACCTCTGGTAAATATGTGACGCATAGAAATATATAATCGCTCAATGGCACCCGATGATTCCTGTGCGCGCGTTCTCTCTTTTATTCTTGAATTTTTCATCTGTTATATTTTATTTTTTATTGGTACAGCTGCTGCCGGCTGGCTGGTTCGCCATTAATCATTCCTTTGCGTATCAAAATTTGTTATGCTCGTTTCATTATTTGGTTTTGATGGGTAAAGATACTGTTAAATCGTTTAGTTGTTTAGTTGGGTATTCGTTTAACTGAATACTGAAACCGCCAACTGTTTACTAATTGTTTTGTCTTTTTTCTATTTGCCGGATTGTCGAATGATTTTATGATAATCTTTCTCATTATTTAAAATGGAAACGGCTTTTAAAATCACCTTGTCGGAGATTGCTTTTTGTTGATAAACGCCTTCTGTGTAATAATAGCGTTTGATGATTTCTTCGGATAAATTATTGATGATTTCGGCCTTATTTTTATCCAATTCCTTGAATTTTTCTTGTTGAATTGCGTTTAAAAGTTCTGAATATCCTTTGGATACATTTCCGTTTAAATTTTCTGCTGATGCTGTTTCCAGCGCTTTTTTAAATTCGGCTTCTGTTTTTGTTTCAAAAGCATCCTGATTTTTAGCCAGATAATTTTTCAATGAAACATAGTCCGCATCCGTCAACGTAAATTTTGAAGGTTCAGCAATGGTTGGATTTTCGTAAAAATATTGGGTGGCGTAATTAAAAAATGCGTCCGAATTCAAAAGGGCTTCAGTAGTTTTGGTGGTAATCGGTTTTTCTATTTCAACATCGGGAAAAATGCCGCCGCCGCCATAAACGGTTCTTCCTTTTTCAGTTTTGAAAGTTTGTGTGCTTTCAGAAAATTTGGGCACATTGCCTTTTTCATCGGTTTTGCTATAATCCAATTCCTGAATGCAGCGGCCGCTTGGGGTATAATATTTAGAAATGGTGATTTTCATTTGGGTGCCATAAGAAAGCGGTAAATAACGCTGTACCAAGCCTTTGCCAAAAGAACGCTCGCCAATAATAACCGCCCTGTCATAATCTTGCAGGGAACCCGCCAAAATTTCTGAAGCCGAAGCCGAACGGTTGTTTATTAAAATAGCCACGGGAATTTCCAAATCCATTGGCGCCTGCAGGGTTTTAAAAGTGTCGCTCCATTTTTCAATTTTTGCTTTGGTGGTCACCACAATTTTATCCTTCGGAATAAAAAAATTGGCAATGGAAACTGCTTCATTCAGTAATCCGCCCGGATTTCCGCGGACATCAATAATCAGTTTTTTCATTCCCTGTTCTTTCAAATCCAAAAATGCCTTTTTGACTTCAAAAGCCGCTTTTTCATTGAATGTAGTAAAGGAAATATAGCCTACTTCATTGGCCAACATCGTATAATAAGGAACCGGGTTCTCTATAATTTTTTCACGGGTTACCGACAGTTCCATTTTTTTATTCTGGCGTTCAATCTGAAGATTCACTTTGGTGTTTGGCAAGCCGTTCAGCAATGCGGCAACGCCGGTTTCATCAAAATCCTTGACTTCAATGTCATTAATTTTTAAAATTCTGTCGCCCGGTTTCATTCCTGCCTTTTCGGCAGGAGAATTTATCAGCAGTTCACGAATGGTTAAATTGTTGTTTTTGTAACGGGTTACAACGCCAATTCCGCCATATTCGCCCGTAGCAGCAATTCGCGCATCCTCAACGCCCTGTTCATCATAATAACGCGTATAAGGATCCAGACTTTCGAGCATAGAACTGATCGCTTTATTTGAGAGTTTTGCCGGATTCACGGCATCAATATAATACATATTGAGTTCTTTAAACAAGGTGGTGTAAATGTCAATTTGTTTGGCTATTTCAAAAAAATCAGATTGAAATGCGGTGGTCACCAAAAGTACCAATCCAACCAAAATGCCTATGGTCCATTTTTTAATTTTCTCCATCTTCTTCAATTTTACTTAAAAATTTAACGAACACTTTTTTAAATATTTCTTCTAAATCGGTATATTTTAGTTCGTCTTTGGCCGTATAAATAAACATAAAAATATAGGGTTCTTTTATGTTTTCGGAAATTAAATATTTGTTTAACCGATAGGCTTCCCGCATCATTCTTTTAATCCTGTTTCGGTCAACCGCCAATTTCACCACCCGTTTTGGCACTGAAAATCCGACTTTTACAGGAAACTCCGAATCGTGGCTGATTTGCAAATATATCAACTGCAAAGGAAATGATTTTACGCGTTTTCCTTCCGCAAAAAGGTGTTCAATTAATTTGCGGCTTTTTAATTTTTCGTCTTTTCCCAGAGTAAATTTCATCAACACAAATGTAAGGAATAAAAGATTTTAATTAGTAAATTTGTAAGCAACAAAATATAAAACCAAATGTCACAAGATTTATTTCAAGCGCCGGATTATTATCAGTTAGATGAATTGTTAACGGAAGAGCATCTTTTAGTGCGCAATGCCGCAAGAGAATGGGTGAAAAGAGAAGTTTCTCCCATTATTGAAGAAGCCGCACAACAGGCAAAATTTCCAAAATCCATTATTTCAGGATTGGCTGAAATAGGCGCTTTCGGACCTTATATTCCCGAAGAATATGGCGGTGCGGGCTTGGATCAAATTTCCTACGGATTGATTATGCAAGAAATTGAACGCGGTGATTCGGGTGTTCGTTCAACTGCTTCCGTGCAATCTTCTTTGGTAATGTATCCAATTTGGAAGTATGGCAACGAGGCGCAACGACAAAAATATTTGCCAAAACTGGCAAGCGGTGAACTTTTAGGCTGTTTTGGTTTGACAGAACCCGATCACGGTTCCAATCCGGGCGGAATGACCACCAATATTAAAGATATGGGTGATTATTATTTGCTGAACGGTGCTAAAATGTGGATTTCAAATGCCCCTTTTGCTGATGTTGCCGTTGTTTGGGCCAAAAATGAAGAAGGAAGAATAAAAGGCGTGCTTGTAGAACGCGGTATGGCCGGATTTTCATCACCGGAAACACACAACAAATGGTCGTTACGCGCTTCTTCAACAGGAGAATTGATTTTCGACAATGTGAAAATTCCGAAAGAAAATATATTGCCAAACAAAGACGGATTGGGTGCGCCGCTTGGCTGCCTGGATTCGGCACGTTACGGCATTGCCTGGGGCGCGATTGGCGCTGCTATGGATTGTTATGACACCGCTTTGCGTTACGCCAAAGAACGCATTCAGTTTGATAAACCGATTGCCGGAACGCAATTACAACAAAAAAAATTGGCTGAGATGATTACTGAAATCACCAAAGCACAGTTATTGACCTGGCGTTTGGGCGTTTTGAAAAATGAAAACAGGGCAACAACCGCCCAAATTTCGATGGCGAAAAGAAACAATGTTGATATGGCCATCCATATTGCACGCGAAGCCCGACAAATATTGGGCGCTATGGGAATTACCGGCGAATATTCCATTATGCGACATATGATGAATTTAGAAAGTGTGATCACTTATGAAGGAACGCACGATATTCATTTGCTTATTACAGGAATGGATATTACGGGGATTTCTGCTTTCAAATAAATGGCCTATCCCCAGCCCTTTCAGAAGGAAAGGGAGGTTGATCTCAATTAATTCAAGATTTTAGAATATTCAATTATTCTTCTAACTTTTTAGGCTAACGCGCCGGCTGGCACTTTCGCTAAAAACAGCTACTAGCTGTTTTCATAACGCTCCGTCCTCCCTTCGGGGGTTAGGGGGCCTATTCCACGCTAATTTTCTTAACCGTATTACCGGTTTTTGTAGTTATTTGCACCAAATATACGCCTGTAGCCGTGCTTAGAGGCAAAGAAATGGTACGAATGTTAAAATTGGAGTTCCAGGTTTTAATGGCTTGTCCCAAAGTGTTTACCAAAGCCACGCTCAAAATTTCCTCGGTGCTGTTGTTTTTTATTTGTAGTTCGCCGATGGCGTTGTTCATAAATACGTGAATGCCTTCTATGATGGGTTGCGCAGCTGCAGAAATTAATATTTCTGCTTTTACGTCTTCTGTCACTAATTTTTGTGTTTTAAAAGTAATGGCGAACCTATCGGTATATTTTCCTGCAGCTAATTCAATTTCAAACTGGTTTTTAGAAATATTATGCCTTTTTCCAGTTGTGCTGTCCTCCATAAATATTTCAGTATCCTCTTGGATATTCTCGGTATTATCTATACTTATTTTGATTATTCCCGTAGTTGCAACTTTAACTTCAAGCGGCAAATTTCTTTGGTCATTTAACGTTGGAACCGCCTGTATAATAAAATTTATATTGTTGGTTCTCCAAGACATATCTTCAACAAAAGTTTCATTATTAATGGCATCATAACCTATATCAACGCCATCAGTGGTGTTTTCAATAAAAGCCACTAAAATTTGACGCTGATAACCTTTTGGAGAACTATAATTTAGGCGAATTCTTGGAAATGTGTCTTCATCTATTTCTTTACTTGCATCAGAAGTTTTGGCACTTTTCATAAATTGAGAAACACTGGCATTTTCCTTTATGAATACTCGTTGGCTATTTTTAAATTGAATTTGGCCACCATCCAGAGCCGTTACAAAAAATCCTTGTGCTACGGGAATAAAACGTTGCGGCACTTTTCCTGAATTAGATGTTGCCCCGGTATTCTTGGTAAGCACATCATTTGAAACCGCAACCACACTGCCGGATAAATTATAGATTGCATAACCACCTTCATAGGATTTTAATAAATGGTTTCCGCCACCAAAATGATCCCAGAAATATAAATTACCATCAATAATATTTGTCAATCTATTTCCTGTATTACCATCTACATCTACATTAATATTATCTCTAATAAATTGTTTGGCGTCAATGGCCGATGGATATGGATTTCCGATTAAGTAATTAAAATTTGCACTTATTGTGAGATTGATGTCTCCGTTATTTGGTTTTCCCTCAAACGTATAATTTTGTTCCGGTAAATTTGTGTTTGAGCCTTTCAGGGTAAAGCCTTCCCCTGCATTTAAATTACCGTCTTTTCCTACCCAGGTCCAACCGCTATAGCCATTTCCTAAATTGGCATATTTGTACATCCAATAAGAGCTTAAACGAATAGGAGATGTTACAGCGCCATCGGCAAAATCATAAGGCGCTCCAAAGGTAATTGGTTTAAACGGTGGAGAAGCATTTGGATCGGTGCCGTCTCTTAAAACCCCAGCAATGGTATAGGAGGTTCCTGTAGTATTAACGGGCGATCCCCAATAATTATATTTAAAATTATCTGAAGTTCCCTGTTGGTCAATTTCTATGGTGCCTGAGCCATACAAACTACTTCCGTCAATTTGAATCAACTGCGATTCATTGTTTAAATCTATTTTTCCGTTTAGCGTTAAATTCCCAGTAACTTTTAAATAATTGTTAACTATATTTAAGGTAGCTCCACTTTCAATCTCAATGTTTATAACTTCTGCTGCATCACTTGAGTTTATTGTGGGATAATTTGATAATCCTGAAGGTATTAAAACATTTAAAGTGTTTGGATTACTGATCGTTGGAACCCCTGTACACCAATTTACTGGATTATTCCAATTATTGTCAGTTGAGCCATTCCAAACATTATTGGTTGGTTGAGAATTGATAACCACATTTGCAGTCGCTAATGAGGTACATCCAGTCGCATTTGTAACTGTGTAATTATAGCTTCCGGTTGCAAGCCCTGAAATTATTGTGTTTGCTGTGTTTCCTGAAATTGCTCCCGGATTAATTGTCCAGTTTCCTGTTGGTAAACCATTTAATTGAACACTTCCGGTTGCTGTTGAACAAGTTGGTTGTGTAATTGTTCCTAATGTTGGGGCGGTTGGTTTAGCAACTACTGTAACAATAACTTGTCGTCTTTGAGTTGTTATACCGGATGTTGTTGCATCAATATAATAATTTGTTGTAGAAGTCAAAGTAGGTGTTGTGAAGTTTGCAATATAAGGAGCGCTTGAAACTGTTATTGTTTGAATAGCTGTTCCTCCAGCTGCCAAATCATAAAGGCTGTAAGTGGTTGAATTTGTTGGTGTAGGATTTTTAACTGCTGTAATAGTTGATGTTCCTGAACCGCAAATAATTGAAGAGGTGGCAACAACTGTATTATATCCTCCACCAGAAACTAAATTAGGGAAATCCGTTAAAGCACCTCCTTGCCCGTTACAAGAGGCTACTTTTTCCAAGCCTATTCTTATCAAATCAGAAGCACTGCAATTACTGCCAGCACTAATATTTCCTCCACTTTCAACTATTATGGACGAATTTACAGCAAGTTCTAAATCATAATTTCCATCTGAAAAATCAATATTAGCATTATTTCTTACAATCAACTGAATGGTTCCTAAACAAGTAAAATTTAAATTATTATTCATAACCAAGTTTGTAGCATTCACACCGTCCCCAATATAAATAATTGTACAGCCTGATGAAGATAATGCCGCGCAACTAATTGAACTTGAATTTACAGTTGCTCCTGTAATAGTGCATTGCGCATTTCCTTTAAATGAAAATACCGCAAAAATCAGCAAAAAAAGAAATCGTGCTTTTTTTATAAAGTGTTTAAAGTGGGATAATGCTGAAAATAAAAAAATTAGCGGTGCCAACTTTTTAAGAACGGGGTTTGTTTCTATCATACATTAAATAGCTTTGGGTTACCCAAAAATACTTTTTTATGAAGTATTTTGATATCCATAAAGCGCTTATTTAACGAATGGAAACATCTTAAAAATAAATGGTTTAATAGTGCTGTTAAACGGCTTATTTTACAACTAAATTAAAGCTATTATTTGGTTGTTTTATCATTTTGAGCGTTGAAATTAAGTACATAAACGCTTGTGAAAGCCCCTTTTATGCGCCGAAGGAAAGCTCCCAAATCCACAAAAAGGAATTAAGCTGTTGGTACGGATGGTATTTAAAAGATAATTGATGCCAGTTTTTGTTATTTTGATATTTTTTTTAGATAGAATATAGACGCGAAAACACCTAAAAAAGTAAACCAATTATTTTGTGCGCTTTGCATAAATATTTACGATATTTGCGGTAAAAGACAGTCAGGTCGCTGATTCCACTTTTGACTTTGTGCTTCCGACTCCGGTCTTCGGTCGTCCTATCCGAACTATTGATAGTTAACTTATAACTTTTACTCCACAATCACTTTTTGAACCACCGTTCCTTTTTTGGTGTTTATTTGGACAATATAAGCGCCTGAGGAAACTTTTATCGGCAGATAAATGCTGTTTTCATTCAAATTTGTATTCCAGCTTTGAATGTTCTGACCTAAATAGTTGAACAAATTAACCGTCACAATTTCGGCATCAACAGGTTTTGTAATTTGCAATTCGGAGGTTTTGTTGTTCATATAAACCAAAAATGCTTCAGTTACGGTTTGTTTATCGTTTCCATCAACAACCGGCCTTCCTTCTTTGGTGTAGCCGGGATTAAATACTAGAGAAAATCGGTTTAGGTAGGTGCCAGGTTCTAAATGAATTTCAAAAGGATTTTTATCTAAATTATGGGCTTTTCCCGTTAGCTTATCTTTTAAATACACTTGAATATTTTTACCTAAATTCTCTGTAGCGTCAATTTTGATGCTTGCAATTCCGGCTTTAAAAATCTTCAATCCTAGAGGCAATTCCTGTTTTTTATCAAAATTGTCAACGCCCTGAATCACAAATTTACTTTCGTCAAAAGTCCAGAACATGTCTTCTTTGCCAATGTCTGCAATTGGCGCATCATAACCCAAATCGAAATGGTTTGAGGCGTTTTTATCTAAACCTACCAATAACGGACGGCGATAACCTAACGGAGAATCAAATATCAATCTGATTTTTGATCTGGTATCGGCAGTTGTTCCTTGCGATTCCTGCGTTTTCGATTTTTTAGATGCTGCTGTCTTCATAAATAAAGATCCGTCGTTTGTTCCGGTAAAACCTTCACGTCTAAAAACCCGCTGACTGTTTTTGAAATTTAAATTTCCTCCAGTAATTGTTATATTTGTTGTACTTAAAAGAGGATCTACAATTGCCTCCACAAAGAATCCTTGTCCAACAGGTATATAGCGTTCAGGCACTTTTGTGCCTGATTTACCTGTATTTGCAGCTAATGGAACATTTGCTAGACCAATAACACCACCCATTAAGTTATAAGTTGCATAACCTCCTTCATATTCTGCCAATAAATGATTGTTGGATAACGTAAAATGATCCCAAAAATATAAAGCACCATTAAAAACATTTACGTTATTTCGCCCTACTTTACCATTAATGGCTTCCTTAATGTTATCTTTAATAAATTCATCTGCATCCAACGCCGAAGGATAAGGATTTCCTATCAAATAAATTTGGCCGGGAGTTAACAGTGTTGTTTGAATATCCCCTGAATTTGGTTTTCCGACGAAAACATAATTTTGCAATGCATTTATTGCAGCAGCACCGCCGGTTCCTTTCATGGTAAATCCGTCTCCAGCCCTAATATTACCCCAATACCCAACGTTAGCCCACTGATAATAATTGGCCCAAGGGTCAGCAGTTACGGTCGCCTTGTAGGTCCAAATCCATCTGCTGGTTATTTTTATTGGACTTGAGAGCGCTCCATCAGCCGAAAAAGCCCCATCAACAAAATTAATATTTATTGGAGTAGCCGGATTTGTACCATCCTTTAAAACATTAGGAAGTTTATATGGTGCATTATTTGCTGCACCTTGAAGTGTAACCGGAGATGACCAATAATTATAACTGAAACTGTTTTTTTGGCCTTGCTGGTCGCGTTCAATATAACCAATGCTGGTTTCTTCAAAAATACTTTCACTAAATTGGGTCGTTGTAAAGTTATCGTCAACATCATAATATCCATATCTTTTCTGCACCAATTGTGATTCTCCTTGTAAATCAATAACACCATTCAATTTTAGATAATGCGTAATCCATAAGCCTTGACCCGTTCCCGTTCCCGGATTATTTAAAGGATCCATCGAAGTAATGCCATCCATTGTTATTTTTCCGGATTCCGAAATTAAACCTAACAAGGTTATATCTCTATTCGCTATTATATTATGTGAAGTTTGAACAATATTCCAATCTATTGGCGTTTTATAGTTTGCAGAATGACTTGGGTCTAAATCATTGATATCTTTTCCAATACCGGCAGTATTTGGAATGCTCCAAACAGGTTCTGTCCAAGTTAAAGGATCATCCCAAGTACCTGAGCCTCCTGTTTTAGTGGTATAAGGTAATGGCGCAGTTAATGGTTGAGGTGTGAATATATTTCTTAATCTGCCTGTGATTGCGCCTGCAGTTGGCACTATATGACCACATTGCGTGTCCATTTGATAATACCCTGCTAAATTGGCCCAAGACAAGCCATTAATTACAATAGGAACAATTTCACCAATAACGTTATCAGTCCCACTTTTTTTAATTTTTTGATTCATCATTTGGTGNNTGACTGGATTACTGCCAGATTTATTTGCGCCAAGAATACAATTATTGGTATTAATGGCGGGTATTGCACCTCCTGCTTTGCTGATTAAAATACCGTCAATATATAAATTATATAAGCTTCCGGTGTGTGTAACAGCAATATGGTACCACCTATTTGTTGTCATTGGATAAGGTGAAACAATTGATTCTGTAGCATTCCAATTAAATGAAATTTTATCTCCATTTAATTTCAAATCATATCCTGTAGCCGGTTTATTGGCATCCCGTTTAGAAAAAATCGTTCGTGTACCTGACACTGATTCGGGTTTAACCCAAACTTCCAAACTAAAATCCCCATTTAAGTTATAATTATTATTAAAATCGACATAATCATCTACGCCATCGAAGTTAACTTCACTACAATCAGTGATTGTTACGGTTATATCACTTGAACATCCACTAACAGTCCAAGTCAAGGTATAGGTTCCTGCTCCTCCGGTAAAGGTTGCGTCAGGATCATTTCGATCAGAAAAAAATACTGGTATGCAAGATGTTGTAGTCCCTTGTCTTACCCAGGACCATTCTCCAGGATCTTCAGTTCCGGGATCGTCACATGCGGTACAACCTGGCGGTGCAATATATGCTCCTTTAGCAGCATTGGCATTCGCCGAAATAAAATTGTCATAGGCATTTAACTGCACCGTGTTTTGACCACATACAGCACTTGTAAATTCAATGTTTTTACCAGCATAAGAATTGGACACAGAAATGTTAATTAAAACTGTACCCTCCGCACTGTACGTCCTGCAACCATTAATTAACGCCGTACCTCCATATTCATGAACCCCGGGAGTATCAGCTATAAAACTAAACGCCACATCTGTTTGTCCAACTATAATTGGAGGGACATCAGGATCTCCAATACCATTTGTCAACTCCAATTCAGTATTAACAAAAACCTCTTTATTAACAAAAATATTGTCCATTGCCCATACACTTTGAATGCTGGTTCCAGTAAATGACCATCTAATTCGAACATTGCTTTGGCCTAGGTAAGCCGCAAGAGAAATGGATGTGTTGTCTGTATCAAAATTATAATGAGTGGCATCTGAACCAACATATGATTCGGCAGTTCCGGCAGTAAACCAGTTTGTACTTGTACTTCCGGCAACATGCATTTCTCTTAATGGAGCATATGTTGCTCCACCATCAATTGATATTTCAATATTTGCATAATCATTGGTTGAAAAATAATACGCTTGATCAAAATCTAAGTTTGCTGATATCGCATTTGATAAATCCAAAATTGGACTTTCCAAAGTTGTTGGGATTTTTCCTTTGTATTGGCTAGAACTAAAATCTCCATAAGCAATACTAAACTTACCCTCTTGACTATCATAAGTAATACCTCCAAAAGGATGATTGTTTGTTGCAGACCAATTTCTAGGCTTTGTTGCATTTCCGCCAGCAGTAAAACCACCCGGACTGTCATCAACAAGCCAAGAATCGGGATCTTGCGTATTTAGTTGCCCTTGATTAAAATCTCCTGTCGAATTAGGTATTGTTTCTTGTGTAGCTATATAAGTACTTATTGCAACAAGATTTACAGATTCTCCTAAACAATATTTATCATCGGGATCCAAACTTTCAACTGTTGGTGCTGATCCGGAAGGAAGTGCTCTAATATAGAAAATTTTAGAATACTCGGTGCAAGTTCCCACTTGAACCAACACTCTATAATAGGTAGATACCAATGCGCTTACTCCAAATGATGCAATATAATTATCTTTGGTATTGGTATTTGGAATCACTTCCCAAACACTTTTATTAACTGCAAATTTCTCCCACTGAATAATAGTTCCTATTTCACCTGCCAAATTCAATGCTATAGAAATTGCGGTTTCACATGAAGAAATATCAATTTGATCTGAAAAAACGGTAGAATTAAAAGTCCCTGATATAGTTCCTCCATTAATATTAGGCGGAATAAGTGTAATATCTTGTGTTTGTGATGATTTATTACCTTTGCTATCAATAAATTCCCACTCAATAGTATTAGTTCCATAAAAAGAAAACGGAAATACGAAACCNNATCATTAATGATAACTTTTTGTTCAACTGGTGCAGTGGAATTTCCTGAAGCATCTTTAAAAGTCCAAAAAATTGACCCCGAGGCATCAAATCTTAAATCGGCAGTGCTTGTTGTAACCGTAACAATACCGCCACAATTATCGGTGGTTACAGGCACTGGGACAGTTAAAGAACAATTGCTAATTAAGTCTGGTAAAATAGGTATTGTTGGTGCTTGTGTGTCTTTTACCGTTACGGTAAAACTACAAACGCTACTTAAACCTGCTGTATCGGTAACTGTCCACTTAATTATTGTTCCATTTGGTATTTGTGCTCCTGCCAAAGTTGAAATTGCATTAAAGTCATTGGTTACCGAGGCAACTCCACAATTGTCACCACTCGCTGTTGGATTAAATTCTGTTCCAACTACCGTGTAATAGCATTTTCCTAAATCTGCTGATTTTATCTTATTTCCAACACAAATTATAGTTGGTGCTTGGGTGTCATTTACCGTTATGGTAAAACTACAATTTCCAATAATAGCGCCACTCGAATCGTCTTTTTCTTCAAATATATTGGTGGTTATCCCAACAGGAAACGCTGAATCAGAGGGTAACCCTGCAGTTTGAGTAATCGTGTTGCCAGCACTTGATGTTGGCGCAGCATAAATTACAATAGCGGAACATTTACCTGAATCATTGTTTACGACTATAGGCGCAGGACAACCAATTGTAAATGCCACATCATTTTTTGAAGCCACTTCTGTTTCGCCCTCAACAATATTTTCTTTTAAAATAGTTGCATTAACTTTTTCAAATACTTTTTTAAAACCAACTTCAGTAGTTTTAGTATCTTCCCATAAATAATCTAAAAAGGAAAGATTGTCGGAAAAATATATTTTTTCTCCGTGCAAGTTGTAAGTGGCGCTGGAATTCTCATCAGAATCTAAACTGTTAGTTGACCAGCCTTGAATTCCCGATTCAAAATGATTAGTTGCAGTTGCAGTTAAAGAAAACATCCATGTTGGAAAACCACAGATAAACAGAAAGATAATTATTTTTTTCATACACCGAGGNNGGGGTTTTGAACTTACGAAGTTAACACTAAAATGATTGCCTTCCTAATATTCAAGAATAGTAATTCAAACAAACGGTACAATTTAACAAATGAATGGTTCAGTTATTTAAACAAATGGTAAATTATAATGATTTAACCCCTGAACGATCTCGCAATTTTTTCAAGATAACCCGCAAGATGCTGACTGCTGAAATTGATATTGTTTTAATCTTTAACAAAAGCCTTCACCGAATCACAATCTTTTCAACAAAAGTTCGGTTTTTGGTCCTTATTTTTGTGACATAAACACCCGCTGCCATATTTATGGGCAATGAAATTATGCGTCTGTTAAAGTTGGTATTCCAAGTTTTAATGGTTTGCCCTAAATAATTGTGCAAGGCTATATCAATAATTTCATCATCGCTGTTATTTTTTATTTGAATTTCTCCAATGGCATTATTCATAACTACCTGAATGCCTTTTATTAAGGACTTCTTTTCTGCCTGTACCAACACTTCTGGAGAAACATCTTCGGCAACTAATTTTTGCATTTTGAAAGTCAAAGCAAACCTCTCTGAATAATTCCCTGCAACCAAATTAATTTCAAAGGGTTTATGGGAAATGTTGTGAGTTTCACCAGTTAATTTGTCAGTTATATGTACCGAAATGTTTTCATCCATATTTTCAATCGCATCAATTTTAATGCGTGCCATTCCAGTTTTGCTTACCAATAAGCCTAAATGCAATTCTTGGCCGGAATTAAAATTGTTTACACCCTGAATCACAAATTTTCCACCGTCAAAAATCCAGAACATATCTTCTTTGCCAATATCTGCGATGGGGGCGTCATAACCCAAATCGAAATGGTTAGAAGCATTTTCGTCAACACCCACCAAAAGCTGACGATGATAACCGTTTGGAGAATCGAATTGTAGCCAAATTTTTGATCTTTTATCTAAATTTTCATCGGGTTCTGCGATGCTTTTTTTATTCCAGGAGGAAGTTCGGACAGGTTTTGTATTCACGCCTTTCATAAATACAGAATTTCCTATGGCCTCAGGCATAAATATGCGCTGGCTATTTTTAAAAACAATATCGCCTCCATTAATTGTGGGTGTTGTACCCGTTAAACCATTAAGCGCCGCAATCACAAAAAAGCCCTGATTTACAGGAATAAATTGTTTAGGAATTTTCCAAGAAGAAAGACCTGAAGTTGTATTGATTCGCGTATCGATTGCAAAGGCCTTTGCACCTCCCATTAAGGTATAAGTGGCATAACCGCCTACATAATCTTTTAAATAATGTGAATTTTTTTCTCCAAAATGATCCCAAAAATATAGCGCGCCATTAAAAATATTTTTGGTGTTTCTGCCCGCCTTGCTATTGATGGTTTCTTTGATATTGTCTTTTATAAATTCATCGGCATCCATTGCAGATGGGTAAGGATTGCCAATCAAACGGTCATTTCCCTTTAAAATAAACAAGGTGTAATCGCCATTATTGGGCTTTCCCCTGAACACATAATTTTGTTGAATTCCAATATTTACAGCGCCAGAAGTTCCTTTCATCGTATAGCCTTCGCCGGCAATTAGCAAAGTGTTTTCATTGATTGATTTCCACGCTCCATAATTATTGTCTGCTCCGTTAAAAGTATATAACCAATAGGTACTGATAATAATTGGGGTTGTGACTCCGGCATCAGCCGCCCAATGTGCCGGCTGAAAATTAATTACCCCATTTTTATTTGGCTCAGCGGCAATTGTGCCATCCATTAAAATATCCACCAATTTATGGCTTGCGTTAATGCTTGGAATGCCTGTTCCTCTTTGATTTACTCCTGAAGGCGTTGTGGAACCAACAGACGAAGCCCAATAATTGTAATTGAAACTGTTTGCCGTGCCTTGCTGGTCGCGTTCTATAAATCCGCCACTGTCTTGGTCTAAAATGCTTTCACTGGTTTGCACCAATTGCGACTCATCTTCCAAATCTATAACACCGTCCAATTCAAAATACCAGGTATTTTTTAATTCTTTACTTGTTTTGATCGATAATTTTTTGTTCTTATCAACAATTAATCCGGCGTTGATATGCCGATTCGAAGTTGTTACATTGTTTTTAATATGCACAATGGACCAATCCTTATTTGTTGCTTCGGAAGCAATGTCCCAAACACTACCGTGCAACCAAACAGCAACATTGGACCAATCGCCATCTGATTTTGTTTCATAAGGCAATGGAGCGGTTTGCGGATAAATATTTTTGAAATTGTACATTTTTGCTCCAGAACCTACATCAAGCGTTGGCGTTGTTAAGTTGTCTACAATGTCATTTTTATACACATCCATTCTGTAATACCGCACCAAATTAGCACCAATGGTTGGGGAAATTTCCCTTGGAATCACCTCCCCGCCATTAAATCCGTTTATATGATTCAATTCCTGATATACCATTTTTTGAAGCTCGTCATCCGTTAAGGCTCTATTAAAAACCCTGACTTCATCTATTTCGCCCTTGAACATATCAGCGGTTGAATTATAAATATCAGTATTTGAAGGTGCCCGACCAATCCTAAATTTTGTGTTTGAACTTGTGGGAATGATTGCCCCTAATCCTGTAGGATTTGTGCCGGCGACTTTTTCCCCATTTATATATAATTTGACCTTGTCTGTTGCATCTGTTCCTTTAAAAACTGCCGCAACGTGCGTCCATTTGTTCAGGGATAATGGTGATATTTCCGAAGGAGTTGTGAAAGGTTTGTTGTCTGGAATTTCGACTCTTAACCTTCTGCTGCCATTAATCCGCATCCAAAAATTGGTTTGTCCCATTATTGCTCCGTGGTCTTTAAAATTTGGATCCAATTTTACCCAGGCCATCATAGTGACTTCTGTTAAACCACTAACTATATTTGTTCCATTGTCTTCTTCGATATAATCATTTCTTCCATCAAAATACAAATGCAATTTTCGGTTTAGATCTCTGGGCGAACCAAAAACAGCTGTGTTTGTGTCAAGAGCATCCAATATTCCGTCACGGTCAATATCTGTGTTGCCATCAATTTTCCCGTCGCCATTATAATCTAAACCCGCATATAAAGTGCCAGCTATATCGAATGTTGTTCCGTTGGCTTTGGTGTCCATATAATCTGCGATTCCATCGTTGTCGGTGTCTTTTACATAATTTTTCCAGCCCGTTCCCGTTAAACCCTGCCCTAAATTTCCGTATTGGTTTATGCCCGTGCCATAATCGTAAATATCTAAAATGCCATCCCCAAATTGTTCCAAAATTCCGTCGCCGTTGGTGTCTTTATTTCTAAATAATTCCAATTCCGGACCGTCGCCGACGCCATCGCCGTTAATATCGCCGTCACCATTTATAAAGTTATTTACCAAGATATCTGCAATAAGAATTCCCGCATTACTGTTGCCTGCGCCAGATTCGTCCACGTCAAAAATACTGTCGTTGTCACTATCTAAATCCAAGTAGTTTGGAACTCCGTCGCTGTCAGTGTCAAAAGGTACAAATCCTACCGCTAAATCGTGCATTCCGTTTCCATTGGCATCTATCCAAGTAGCGCAATCTGTTAATGTTCCGCGACCTTCGCTTAAATATCCCAAACCAGCTTCAACAACATCGGGAATGCCATCATTGTCAGAATCCAAATCAAAAATATCTGGAATTCCATCATTATCGGTATCGCAAGGAATGCCAACCATTGAAAAAGGAGAAAGTCTGCAAAAATAATCCTCATCTATATCTTTAATGCCATCATTGTCGTCATCAATATCAACATTGTCATTAATACCATCTCCATCACTGTCGAAAAAGACTTCTACAGCAATATTTAACGATTTTTCATCTTCATTTGCAGTAAGCTTGATTGTCCCCCTTTTTTTATGAGAAAGTGATTTTTCTAAAGTTTCCGTGCTAATGATGGTTTGTGAAAATAAGTTAAATGCACATAAAAATATAGCATAAACCAGCATTGTGTTTTTCATAACAAAACAGTATAAAAGGTGAAATAAAATTATTAGCTATTTTT
Source organism: Lutibacter sp. (assembly GCA_003516285.1). GTDB lineage: Bacteria > Bacteroidota > Bacteroidia > Flavobacteriales > Flavobacteriaceae > Lutibacter. Next base: position 19,296 of record DPCK01000025.1, read on the forward strand.
TAGAAAAGTAAAATTTAGGGCATCAACGGGGAAAATAGCTAAACATCAAAAAAATTGATGAATTTGGTAGTGAGGAAATAAAATAGATGGTTTAAAGAAATGCCTAATAATTGGGCCTTTTGATGTAATTGTGATGATCTTTTTCATAAAATAGCGTTTTTTAGAATAATAAATATATAAAATAATTACTTAACTTATACATTGATAGGTTATTAAATTTAAAAAGAAAAAAACATATAAATTAATATTACCAAACAGTGCCTAAAGTTTGGAACGTCTAAAGTTGGAAAAGCTCTTGATTTCACGGATTTTTAAACCACAAATTGGGCAACGAAAATTTGCAAGGAGCGCAAAAAAAATTATTCATTATTAATTCAATCCGCGTTAAGGATTGAAGCGGAAAGCCTGACCCCGACAACTGGCAGGGAACGCCCATAATCATATTTTTAAAATTCAATTTTTTTATAACTTTAAAAGTAAACTTCCCACGAAATTACGGCCCGGAGAACTGATGGAAGAGGCAAATTCTTTATAGTGAACATCAAAAATATTATCGATTCTAAATGATATGGAGACCTTTTCTGAAAACTGATAATTGGTATTTAAATTTAAAGTNNTTTTTGGCTGCGTTAAATCGGTAATTTAAACTGGTTAAAAGTTTATTATGGGTATAGCTGACTTCCAAATTGCCAAATAACGGCGGAATGGATGATAGCGGCATTTTTGTGTCGTAACTTTTACCTTTTGTGTAAGTTAAAGATCCGTTGGTTTTGAAATGATTGAATATTGTTCCTTGAAAACCAAAAGTTCCCCCTTTTATATAAGCGTTTTTATTGTTGATATTTGCCATTGTTGTGGCCGTTACGCCATCATACGCCAAGGAATTTTGGCCGTTTATTTCAAAAGCGCCACGTGAAATATAATTATGAAGCAACATATAATAAGCGTTGGCACTTACCAAAAATTTTTTATTGTTGAAATAGCGCAGTATTCCAACTTCAGAATTGTACACATATTCAGGTTTCAGGTAAATATTTGGCACCGTAACTTGTCCGTTTTTATATCGAATTTTGCCAATATCATCAATATTGGGAGAACGAAAACCCGAGGAAACAAGAGTGTTAAATTGCCAATTTACAGAAGGTTTGTAAACATAGCCTGCGGTGGCCGACACCGATTTATTATTGGTATAAATAGCCATATCAGGCAAAGTCATAAAGGTATCATCAACCCAAAGTGCTTTTAAAAAAGTAGAAGTAAGCCTAATTCCGGTATTAAGGGTTGATTTACTGCTTAGGTTTTGACGATAATTGGTGTATAAAGCGGCGCTTGAATATTGACTGCCGCCATCGGGATAGCGTGATTGGATGACAAAGCTGTTTTCAAATCCGGTAATTTCATTGCCATTAACCGCTATTTTTTTGCCAATTGCATTTGAGCTTACATCATTGTGCGTAAATTCAAATCCGTAGGTAAGATTTCTGTCTTTTGATTCATTTAACGGAACGGAGAAATCGCCGTTTAAGCTGTAAACATCCACATTTTCAGTGCGATAAAATCGGTCTAAACTATTCATTCTTCGCTCAATACGTGATTCTTCGATTTGTTGAAAAGCAAAAATAAGACTTCCTTTTTCCATCCAAGAATAATTTGGATTAAATTTTAAACTGGAAGAAGCTAAAAACCTGTTTTGCGGACCATAATACGCTTCTGCATAGCGAAGTTTTCCATTGGAAACCTCCGCTAAATTGTCAAAATTCGGGATATCGGATGATGTTGAATATTGAATGTTGAAATTAATATCTGTATTTTTACTTAGCGGAACATAAAATTTTTGCAATAGGTCCAATTGATTGTATCCTGTGTTTTTTTGCAAATTTGGGTTTGGATTTACAACGCCCGCCGGATTGTAAAATGAATTGGTATTGTTGGAATATTGATACACCTTTCCCCAACTGTCAAATCCGTGATTTCTGGTTTTTCCCATTTTTAAATCGCCAAAATCTGAATAGGAAAACGCTGTAAATGAGGCCCATTTTTTAAAACTTGCCTCTGCATCAAAATGAATTGTTTTTTCGTTATTTACAGAACTGTACTTCGAAAAAATGGAAGTATTCAAGGTGTTTTCTGTATTTATTTCGGGAGTTTTGGTGAAATAGTTGATGACACCGCCCAACGCATCAGATCCATAAATAACGGAAGATGGGCCGTAAATAATTTCGGTACGCTCTAAAACTGTTGGAGAAACGGTGATAGAACTTTGNNATCCCCGGCAAATTTGCCAACAAATCGGCAGAAGTTTGTGGCGCCATTCTTCTAATTTCTTCCCTTGATGTAATTGCAATAGTTTCAGCAATTCTGCTTCTTGTTTCCTTTCCTCTGGAAGCGGATAAAACCACCTCTTCCAATTGCTCGGCCCTATTGGATAAATAAACAACAAAATCAATAACCGCCAACTCCCTTTTTAATATTTCATATTCAATAAATGATAAATGGTTGAATGAAAGGACATCGGATTCTTTAAAAATTGACAAATCTGCAATTCCGTTTTTATCGGTATAAACAACTAAATCCCTGTTGTCATTATAAATAGTCACATTATAAATTGGGAAATTGGTTTCGCGATCAAAAACTTTAACCTGTTGTGATTTTGCGGATAGCGTAATTAAAAAAAGTAACAATAGTAAAGAAAACCTCATAATTAGCTAAAAACAGCTTTTAAAACAGTTAATGATTTTGGCTTTTTAAAGCCACTTAAATGAAATTCAAAATATTGAATTAAAATTGTTAACACGGTTTGCCTGTTTGCGGCACTAAAATCAACCTTATGCAACACATCAAAATTTATGCCTAAGAGCTTCTTAAATTGCACTAAGTTTTCTCCGGAAACAGCATTTAATTTATGCTGATTTGTAAAACTTCCTTCCTGTAAATCAAAATAAGAAGTGTTAACATCTGTCATCTCAGGGTAAAATCCCAAAAACTTGGTAAGGTTCAACAAAAAAAGCAAATGAAAATTAGAACAATTATTATGAGTTTCCAGCCATAAAAAAGAAGTCTCCAGGTATTGGTATAACTGGCTGTTTTGTTCTTCCTCACGAATGGAAAAATGAATTATTTCCGACAAAAATAAAGCAATGGTCTGTTTTTTTATGGTTGCATAAATGGAGTGGTTAAAGTTAAGAACTTCAACATCTTTAATAAAATTTAAAGCCCCTTTGTTGTTGTGATTTGCCGTTAAATTCAGCACCATTAAAGGTTGAAAATAAGCCAGCTTTACAGTCGATTTTTTGGAGGTTAAAATGCCTTTGAGCATATATGTTTTAATGCCGTATTTTTCGGTGTAACAAGTTGCAATTAAACTTGTGTCGCCGTATTTGATGGTATTAATGACTATTGCTTTGGTGGTTTGAATCATTGCTAACTATTAAAGGATTTATTACGGCTTAATCCTGCGTAAATATATTGCTTTTAAACAATCAACAGTCATAAATTGGTTTTCTTTAATTTAAAAATGGTTTAGGGCAAGGAAATATTTCAGGAATTATTCTAAAATTTAGCGCAAAAAAAAACCTTAAACATTTTAATATATAAATATATTTAAAATGTTTAAGGAATAAATAAATCAACCCCAAAGACTTATTTAATATTTTTAGTGTAAAGTGCCAAAACCCCTCTTGACATTAATACAAATCAAAGATACCATTGATACCCATTACTTTTTGTGAAACTTTGCGAAATTGTATAAAAAATATACAAATGGTATGTTTTTTATAACAAATGGATATTTAATGTAAACTAATTTGATTGTTTTTAGTAAAATTTATGTAGCAACTTAATAATCAACCATTTCAATAATTTGAAAAACACTTTCAATTATGGGATCCCATTTAACAACATAATCCTTTTTATAATTGAATTATTTTGTGCAATGATTTCAAAAAAAGTGTTTTGCCTTATGCTGACGGAAAACTTATGGAAACTTGCGTGCCTGTTTTTAAGCCTACGGAGATATCTTTGGTTTCAATAGTTACGCTTTTATTTTGATGCAACACCCTTATTCTGTTTTCTGTTGTTTCGGTGCCAAAAAATCTTTTCTTTTGCGTTATTTGATCAAGTTCCCTGGCTTTATTAATTCCAATTCCATTATCGCGAATAATGCAAATTACATTTCCTTTAACTTCTTTAATGCTTAATTCTATTTCCTTATCGCCTTCTTTTTTCATAATTCCGTGCCAAATGGCATTTTCAATAAAGGGCTGCAAGAATAATGTGGGCACTTTTATATGATCCAATTTCAGATTTTCATCCACCGTGACAATATAATCAAAACCGCCATTTACACGCATTTGTTCAAGTTTTACATATAAGGCCAAAACCGCCAATTCTTCGGTAAGTGATGAAGTTGGGCTGGAAGAACTATTTAAAATAACACGAATAAGCTTAGAAAACTTTGTAATATAATCTGATGCTTTTTCAATGTCATTTTTTAATACGAAATTGTTGATTGAATTTAAGGAATTAAACAAAAAATGCGGATTCATCTGACTTTGCAGCGCGGTCATTTTAAGTTCCTCCATTTCCTTCAATTTTACCGCCAATTTAACTTCGGCGTTTTTGCTTTTTTGCTCAATTCTTTTAATAATCAATCCGAGTAGGACCGAAAATATAATACTTTGAAGCAAAGCGCCCAAATAAACAAAAAACATAGGTTCAACACCTTTGCTGATAAAAAATTCCCTGCCCACAAACGCCTCCATAAAACTAACATTCGCCAATACAACATATATTAATGAACCCACAACAAAATAAAAGGAGAATTTATCGTTGATTCTGGTGAGTATGATATAATATGATACGAAAGTAAATATTGTTAAAGCCGGAATTATCGCCGTAAAAGCTTTGACTTGAAATTCATAGCCAAAAAAGAATTGAATAAGCATAAAAATAGGCGCCAATAACACCAAAACTTTTATTTCAAGCTCAAAAAACTTATCCCATTTTATTAAATGTGTTCTTGTATCCAAAAGATCTCTCGCAAAAGCCACATAGGCGGCATAGGCCAAAAACTGGATTGAAAAATTTAAATAGGCATAAATTGGTTTAATCTCTTCAGAAACAATATGTTGCAACAAATAAATGGTTAGCGCCAATAAAAACAAACTATAGTACAGGTAAAGTTTACTTCTATTTTGAAAGAAAATTAAAAAGTGGTAAAGAAATAAGACGAATAAACCCCCTCTGACCCAAGAAAATATTTCAGAATAAAAATCTAAAAGCATTAGCTGTCAAGGTATAATCGTTTAAACAATTCAATTTTTCTGTTTCTGCTTATGCTAGCCGTTAAACCGTTGGTCATTATCAACTCCCCGCCCAAACCTTTTAGGTATTCTTTAACATGATTTAAATTTACCAAATAGGAATTGTGAACTCTAAAAAACTCGGGAAACATAAATTTTTTCTCCACCTCTTTAAGTGTTTTCGATACCAAAATTTGCTGCTCCGATTTTAAATAAATGGTGGTGTAACTTTTATCTGATTTCAACATCACAACGTCATCTTTGTCCAATAAATAAACCTTGCCGTCTGCGGAAATATTAATTTTATCATTATTGTCATTGATATTGTTCAACAACAGTTGTAACTTGTTTTCCAATAAATCCCCTTTTTTGGATTTATTAATTTTATCCATCGCCGCCAATAACTCATCTTTGTCAACTGGCTTCAGTAAATAATCTATTGCAGAAACTTTGATTGCTTTTAGGGCAAATTCGTCATGGGCAGTCGTGAAAATGAGATTAAAATCTTTGTTTTGTAGTTTTTCGATCATCGTAAAGCCATCCATCTCTGGCATTTGTATGTCTAAAAATACCACATCAGGCTTTTCATTATTAATGATTTCTATTGCCTTAATTGGTGAATTGCAAGTCTTAACAACAACGTTTTCAATGTAGTTGTTTAATTTCCACTCTAATGCTTCTAAAGCATCATTTTCGTCATCAACTAGTAAAATTTGTAGCATGTTNNCATTTAAATGCTGTTTTTTAATTGAAAATTTATCTAAATGGCTTAAAATTAAAACAATGCTTGGTGCTTTTATCTTTTAATGGGTAAAACATAAAAAAATACGGCCACAAAATGTGAAAAACTTCCCAACAAGACAAAAATATGAAAAATTGCGTGGTTGTATTTAATTTTTTTTATGCTGTACAAAATGGCACCAATGGTATAAAAAATGCCTCCGC
>DPCK01000025.1:25587-69408 GCA_003516285.1 Lutibacter sp.
TGCCAATCCCCAGGAAACGCCAAAAATGGTCCAGCCAACCCAGCCATTTAAAACAACCAACGTAAATGGCGTATAGGTTCCCGCTATTAAAACATAGATTGCCGAGTGATCAAAAATATTTAATCTGTGGCGTAACTTCGGATTTTCGGAATAATGATAAAAAGTTGATGCCGAGTATAATAAAATTAAACTTGCACCATAAATACTAAAACTTACAATATGCCAACCACTTCCTTTTAAACTTGAATAGGTAACCAATAATGCCAAAGCAATAACGCTTAAAACCAAGCCGATGGCGTGAGAAATAACATTGAATTTTTCTTCTTTGGGTTCGTAAAATGTTGTGTTGTTTTCCTTCATTTTTGCTTAAAGTAAAAAGTGAAATTTAAGTGCTTAATTCCCTTTGTTTTTCATCATTAACCAACTCATTGTAAATAACCTCAAAAGTTTGTTTTTTTAATGAGTTGCCATCTTTTAAGGTAAGTCCTTCTGTATTGATAACTGAATGCACTTTAACACGTAATTTTCCCGGACTTCCGCTAAAAAAAGTATAGGAAAACAGTTTTTTGCAATCATACATCGTAATGGGCACAATGGGAATTTGGTATTCAATTGCCAGACGGAATGCGCCATTTTTAAAATCGCTTAACACCACACTTTCATCATTGGGCACCAATCCTTCCGGAAAAATACAAATATCGAGTCCACCATTAAGTCTTTTTCTGGCTTTATCAAAAACAGCATTCCTGCTTTTCGAATCGCTTCTGTCGACAATAATACAGGTTCTCTTATAAAAAAAACCGAAGATCGGTATTTTGGTTAATTCGATTTTTCCCACAAAAACAAAGGGGTTTTTGGTAATTGCCAGCATCACAAAAATATCAATCATAGAGGTGTGATTGGGGCAAAACATAAAACTTTTTTCCTTTTTTAAAACTTGTTCTTTTATTACATCTGTTTTAAAACCCATCACGAAAAGAACGGTTTTTGCCCAGGCTCGCGCAATTTTAAAAAATGTGGGATACATTTTTTCCGAAGAGGTGACAATTAGCAATACCGGAAAAATAGGTACAATGGTCAATATTACCCAAGCATAAAACCAGATGCGCCAAACAAGAATAAAAAAATATCTAAAAAGTTTCATATTTGACTTTTATATTTTTTTCGCAACATCTGTTGGCAGTCTGCCAGTGGAAAGGTTTGCCATTAATCATTATTTTAAAATTCGAAAATTTGGAATACCCGATTCATAAGCATCAAAAATAGTAATTTAAATTCTATTCTTATTTTCTTTTTGAAATATGTATTTTTGCTTTCAAAATTTGAAATAATGTCAAGAATATTAACAGGAGTCCAAAGTACCGGAACACCGCATTTAGGAAATTTATTGGGTGCAATTATCCCTGCAATTCAAATGGCGAATGATCCAAAGAACGATTCGTTTTTATTTATAGCCGATTTGCACTCGTTAACCCAAATAAAAAATGGAGAAGAATTGCGTCAAAACACTTACAGTACGGCCGCAACCTGGCTTGCTTTTGGTTTGGATGTCAACAAAACCGTTTTTTATCGTCAGAGCGATATTCCTGAAGTGACCGAACTTTCCTGGTATTTAAGCTGTTTTTTTCCTTACCAGCGATTGACATTGGCGCACGGATTTAAAGACAAAGCCGACAGGCTGGAAGATGTAAACGCTGGTTTATTTTCTTACCCAATGTTGATGGCGGCCGATATTTTATTGTATGATGCGGAAATTGTTCCGGTCGGAAAAGACCAGTTGCAGCATTTAGAAATGACCCGTGATGTAGCCAACCGGTTTAACCATCAAATGGGCGATACTTTGGTTCCGCCAGAAGCTAAATTACAGGAGGGCACGATGTATGTTCCCGGAACCGATGGCGGAAAAATGAGTAAATCAAGCGGAAATATCATTAATTTATTTTTGTCGGATAAAGAATTGCGCAAACAAATCATGAAAATTCAAACCGACTCCACGCCGCTTGAGGAACCTAAAAATCCGGATACCTGTAATTTATTTGCCTTGTATAAATTAATTGCTTCCCCAACGCAAATTGCCGAAATGAGGACAAATTATGAAGGCGGAAATTACGGTTACGGAACCGCAAAACAAGCTTTTTACGAGTTGTTGATTACTAAATATGCCGTTGAAAGAGAACGCTACAATTATTATATGAACAACCTAAAAGAAATTGATGAAGCCTTGGAAATTGGTGCGGTAAAAGCAAGGGCCGTTGCTGCCGATGTTTTGAAAAGGGTTCGCAAAAAACTGGGATACTAAAAAAGAAACCCATGCGATCCTGCAACAGCTCCCGCAATGGTTACTAAACTTAAAATCAACAAAATCCAATGCGCTTTGTGCATAATATTGAAAGTTTTTTCAGGATTTTTGTTAACATATTTTTTAAATAATTTATGCAATATAAATGGCTCCAATATATAAAGTATCACGGTAAAAAGCACCCAAACTATTACCATTGAATGAAACCACCAATAACATGGCTCTAAAAAACGATTCCAAGCACCTAAAACATATACCATATAAAATCCGGAAATTCCTGTAATAAGGGTCGTTATTTTAGCTTGCAGGGCAAATTTGCCTTCAATTTTTTCAAAGGTTTCTATCTGCTCTTCTTTAGATTTCATTTTTTTTACCGCTGGAATAATTACAGTGGTTACCATAGAAACGCCGCCAATCCAAATAACGACAGCTATTACGTGTAAAACTCTTGCTAAAGTCAAATATTCCATAATTAATATTTTTAATTAATTTTGAGTATAAGTATGAATACTTGTATTTGCAACCGGTAAATAGTTTACCCCAAACCAACATACCAGCAACACCACAAAAGAAAGTGCCAAAATAGAAATTGCCTGTTTTGAATTGTTTGGATGAAAATTTCGGTAATGGATGTAGATTAAATAGCCCATCCATGTTAAAAATGCCCAAACTTCTTTTGGATCCCAAGTCCAATAATGTCCCCAGGCTTCTTTTGCCCATAAGGCGCCAAAAAGCAAACCAAGCGTTAAAAAAGAAAAACCGATGTAAACCAAATTATCTGCCAATTTTAAGGTTTCTATGTTGAAGTTCCCTTTTAAATTATCGTACCAGCCTTTGATGGCAACTACACTGGAGGCGGCCAACACCGCATAAGATAATAAATACACCAACACATGCGGAATAAACCACGGACTTTGCAATGCTGGCATCAGGGTTTTTGAATAGGTTTCCGGGTTCATATAATTAATGGCCAAAAACATTCCAGCCATACCAATACTGTAGGCTAAAAACCATTTGTATTTCCAGCGAATGTAGGTTATAAAACCAACGAGCGGCAAAAATGCGGCATACCATAAGCGTGTTTCTCCTAAAGTTCGCATTGGCGGTCGGTTTAACGCTACCCAAAGTTCAACAATAAAAAAAATTAACACCGCCCAACCAGCCATAAATAATAGTGTTGCAACTTTTAATACGGATTCTTTTTTATAAGAAATCAATAAAAATAACAATCCAATCATCCATAAGATAACAATGATTGAACTATATAAAGGAAAATCTATCCAAGTCATTTTACTGATTTTTTGTTATTTTATTCCCCATCCAAAACATATAGAAAGCACCGGCAATCATCATAAAAATTCCGATATAAACAAATGGCAGCCAAGGATCTTTTACGAGTTCTAAAACGCTTAAATCACTCCATTTTCCCATTTTATCATCATAACTGAGCTGATAAATTTTCCAGCCTTTGTATTTAAACGGTTTGTTAACTTCCAAAACGGTGCTTATTCGCTCACCTTCCTGGGTTAAAATATCGATGTCTGAACTAAATTTCTGCACTTCAGGAATGGTCATCACCACCGAATAATCTTCACTGATTTTAAATGATTCATACGGATATCTAAAACTTCCGCTGCTGATCCAAGCAGTTTGAACAGCATTCGTTGCCATATTTTTTACAGAAATTTTTGCCGCAGGTGGTGAACCTATTTCGTTTACCGCTTCATACCGCATTCCAAAACGCATGGCATTTGGCAAAAAGTCATCAATTTTTACTTCAAAATTATTGAAATAGTAGGTTTCTCCCTTTTCAACCAGATATAAATTTTTACCATCATTATGGGCGATGCTTCCAGTTTTATTGTCAATTAATGCCAATTTAGGATGGTATTCATCAATTAAAAAGTCCTTTAGATAAAATGCGAAAGGCAATTCAATTTCATTTTTTTGGGCATCTGTGGCAATCCAGCTTGGTTTATTTTCATAAACATTTATTGACAAACGCTGCAAATCGCCAGTACCTAAAATACCTGAAATTAACGCTATAAATAAACCAACGTGATTTAAAATAAATCCGAAATTAGCCCATTTAAATTGTAAAATTCTTTTGATTGAAATTAAACCCAAACAAGTTAAAAATTGGAATAATATCAATAAAAATGCCCAATTGCTTGTAATGTGATTTAGGCCTAGATTATTTATCAGGTTATTTTGAGAAGTGACCTGTGGAATAATTCCCATTATCATCACCATCACAGTAACCAAAGAAATACTGGAAATTGATGCTGGAACTTTGGTGAACCATCTTATCAATTGGGTTGATGAAAACCATTTGTATAACACAAACAACAGTAAAACATAGGCTGCCAAAAAAACAACGTTGTAAGGATAGGTAAGCGTAAATGTATTATTGGATGCCGTAAAAACCTCCAGGAAAAAGCCTGTAACAATTAAACCAAATCCGATAAAAAAAGATTCAACGTAACCCCAGGGATTTTCCCAAAGCTTACGTTGAATATTTAAATGATTTTCACTCATTAGAGTTTTCCAGTAATTTTTTTAGCTATTAATATTTCGCTTCTCTTTCTTTTGCCGCTGCTTGCCATTTTGGCAACAACTCTTTTTTGAAAGTTGCTTTTTCGGCTTTTAATTTTTCCATATCTAAACCAATAAATTTTTGGGCTGCTGCTTTTGTTTCAATGGCCGGGTAAGGAACTTCACCATCAAACCCTAATTGCATTAACAATCTCGCCAATTTAATTCTGGTTTCTTGTGTAATATCAATGCCTTTTCCAATGACTCTTCCCAACTCAACCGGAGCGTGGAATGATCCACCGTGAGATGCCGCGGCATAATCCCAACGCCATTGTCCTAAACGAATGCCTTGTAAAATATCTTTCATTTGTGCTTCTGTAGCTCCTAACTCCCAACATTTACCGGCTTCTACGTGAGCGCGAACCAATAATTTTTCTAACTGATCACGGTTTTCAATAATTTTATCCTGGTTGTCGAATACGTTTTTAATCAATTCGTCTTTTTCTTCTCTGTGGCAAACCTGACAAGAATTGGCAACATTGTTTAAAGGAGATTGAATATGGTGGTCGGTAAATTTTTGTCCGCCTTCTGTTTTGTATGGCATATGACAATCTGCGCAAGAAACGCCTCTTTTAGCGTGGATACCCCTGCTGAAAACTTCATAACCCGGATGTTGTGCTTTTAACATTGGCGCTTTACTGATGGAGTGCGTCCAATCCGAAAAACCAATCTTATCGTAATATTTTTCCATGTCTTCCACGGTTTGTCCGTCATCCCAAGGCAAAACCAAATATGGTATTCCCTCTTTTCCGGGTATTTTACTGTTAAAATAGTATTCCACATGGCATTGTGCGCAAACTAAGGATCTCATTTCATTGTGGGTAGATTTGGTAATGTCTTTTCCCTGACGCTGAAAAGCTTCAATTAAAGCCGGTTGTGTGATCACCAATTTCATTGATTTTTCATCGTGACAGTTGGCGCATCCAATAGGATTTACAATTTGTTCCCCTTTTCCTGCCCATTTTCCTTTATAGTAATCATCAACCCCAATTTCGTTCATTAAACGAGGCACATCGGGAGATTTACACGTCCAGCAAGTTGATGGCATTGGTCCGTCTTCCGGTCCGGTTGGCCCGCCCGTTCTTAAGGTGTTGGTGATATCCTCAATCGCATAAGCGTGCCCGCGACCCTGATTGTAATCTTTTGAAAAACCATATCCTGCCCATAAAACCACCAAACGAGGATCAACTTCTAACATATCAATCATGGCATTACCATTATATTTTGATCTAAATGATGTGTCGGCAGTTTTATAGTAGGATTGAAATTCACGCGGGAAATTTTCTCCCCAGACTTCATTTCTAGGTTCTAATTTATTAATTTTAGTTAAGGGCGTATAGGCAAATTTAGCTTCCATTTTACGCTCTGTTATTGACGAAACTAATAATCCTAACAAAAACACTATTACTAAAGATGCTAAAAATAACACCCAGTTTTTCCAAGGTTTTCTTTCTGTACTCATTTTATTTGTCTTTTTTATTTTATTGAATCATTTAATTGTTTGCTTAACCATGCCGGTATTGTTTCTTGATGTTCTTCAGGTATTTTTCCGTAATATTTTACTGAAGATAAACTGTGAACGCTTCCGTGCGGAACTTCCTGATGACATGTCCAACATTTTCTGTCGGTTCTGTTTTCAAGATGATTTTCAACAAATCCGCTTAATCTTGCATCAGTTACCTGATCTTGATGGCATCTAATGCAATTGCTTTGAACAACTTCAACACCTGCTTCTTTCATTCTAATCACTTCGGGTTCGCCACGAGTTGTAAACACCGATGCATGATACAAACCGTCTTTGGCTTTAAACAGGTATTTTTTAAAAACGTTGTCTTGCGGCACATGACAATCGTTACAAGAAGCCCATTCTCTATGCGAACTATTTTGCCAAGTGACATATTGTGGTGTCATAACATGGCAATTGGCGCATGTTTTTGGATCATCGGATAAATAGGATACCGCCTTGGATTCAATAAGCGCATACAATGTAAGTCCGATCATCGCGCCCATCAAAATTAATACGGGCAATCGCCATTCAGGTGGTGGAATTAATTTTCTGAATATGCTCATAATCATTAATTAAAGTTTCTTGTTTTGAAGAGACGCATCAATAAACCATAAAACCATTGAATTTATGATTCGTTCCTTAGAAAGGGGTAAATGCTTAAATTTCATATCGTTTATTTTGAGTAATATATTAGCAATATTTATTAACCCATTGGGTGTAATTAAATTATTTGTGTTTTAATATTATTTATTGGTCTTTCAAATATAAATTTATTGATAAATTGTACCAAAGTTAAAGCTGTTATTTTAGCCAAAATTCTTGTTTTAAAACCTTGAAAAGATTTAGCATAATTCCTTCTAATCATAAATTGGTCACACAATTGAGAGAATAATGTTTCTATTCTTTTTCTTGATTTTCTAAAAATATAAGGTTGTTTTTTATATCCTATTTGATTTGTTCTCATAGGAGTTTCCAACTTTATATTTGCTGTCTCAAACAAATCTAACTGTAAGGTTGACGATAAATAACCTCTATCTCCAAGCAACACACAATCAGACATTTGATATTTTAAATCCTTTAATAAATGGACATCGTGAACACTTGCTTTTGTAATATCTATTGATTGAAAAACACCAGAAACAGTACAAATCCCATGAAGTTTGTAACCATAAAACCACGTATTTTGTGATGCACAAAAACCTTTATCTGGCGAAGTCTGAAAATCATCTTTACAGATTTTAATTCTAGTATGACGAGCCATTTTACAAATCTCTAATGGCATACTATCAACAACAAAATAATCTTCAAATTCTGTGAATTTCGAATATAAATGTCGCCTAATTTCCTCTGTAAAATAGAATAATTTTTTTCTTCGTTTATTATACTGGCTTCGCTCAATTAGATTGGTAATTTGCCCATTTTGCAATTGATTGAATAATGAATTTTCACTATCAATAGACATATATTCGGAAGTTAAACTTAAAGAAACTACTTCTAAATCAGACATTTTAAATCTTCTTCCAGCTCGATTTTCTGTATTTAAAACAATATTCAAAGAACTTATAACTTCTAAAATTTTTAAATAATTTTTTACTATATTTGACATAAATATTGGGTGTTTAGCGACTTCAAGATACTGATTTTCAGTATCTTGACCAATATTTATAACACTTTTTTTACTTTAAATAATTGCACCCAACGGGTTATTTATTACAAAAAAACAATATAATTTGAGGAGAAAAGATGATTAAAATCAGCTAATGAGATAAATTTACCTTTTATTCGTTTTTAATTATTAAACGTTGTCGTTTTAGGTGTTTTTACGGTGCCGGATTTGGCTGCAGTTCGTGAATTTCGTCTATTTTTTTCAAAATTTCTTCGGATAGCGTAACGTCAATACTTGAAATATTTTCTGTTAATTGCTGCATCGTAGTTGCACCAATGATGTTGGAAGTTAAAAAAGGCTGCTGATTCACAAAAGCCAATGCCAAATGTGCCAGACTCAAGTTTAATTCCTTTGCCAAATCGGCATATTTTTGGGTTAAATATTTTGACTGCTCACTGCTATATCTTGAATATGTTGGAAACAAATTCAAACGAGAGTTTTCAGCAGCATTGCCTTTAAGATATTTACCGGAAAGTGTTCCAAAACCCAAAGGTGAATACGCCAGCAAACCAACATTTTCACGTTGGGCAACTTCAGCCAAATTAATTTCAAAAGTTCTGTTTAATAAGGAATACGGATTTTGGATGGTTTTACAGCGCGTTAAATTGTGGTGTTTGCTTTCCTCCAAATGACGCATCAATCCCCAGGAAGTTTCATTAGAAACTCCATAATGGCGAATTTTACCTGCAGCAACAAATCCGTCCAAAACTTCTATGACTTGTTTAAAATTGTCTTCCCATTTTTCATTTTCATCGTGTTTGTAATTTCGTTTTCCAAAATAGTTGGTGTTTCTTTCCGGCCAATGCAATTGGTAAAGATCCACGTAATCGGTTTGCAGGCGTTTTAAACTTTTTTCCAAAGCATCTTGCAGCACTACTTTTGAAAAGCCCAAATTTTCTCTTATATATTTAAAATAATCATTTGGTCCCACCACTTTGGAGGCAACAACTAACGCTTCTCTTTTTTGATTTTTCAGCCAGCTTCCAATAAATCGCTCGGTGCTTCCCTGCGTTTCTTTTTTTCCTGGAATGGAATACATTTCGGCAGTGTCGATAAAATTGATGCCGTTTTCAACCGCATAATTCAGTTGTTCGTGAGCATCACTTTCGGTATTTTGTTGTCCGAAGGTCATAGTGCCCAAACAAATTTTACTCACTTTTATGTTGGTATTTGGAAGCGTGGTGTATTTCATTTTATCAAAAATTTATTGAATTTCAAAACTAATCATTTAATGAAGAAAAAACGCTCTTGAAAATTTCAAAAGCGTTTATATATCATTTTATGTTTAACAGGCTATTTAAGTATCGCTTCTATTCCGGGCAATACTTTTCCTTCCAGACTTTCCAACATAGCGCCACCGCCGGTAGAAACATAACTTACCTTGTCTTCAAAACCAAATTGTTTCACAGCCGCCACAGAGTCGCCGCCGCCAACTAAAGAAAAAGCGCCATTTTTTGTGGCTTCAGCAATAGAATTTCCTAAATCGATGGTTCCATTGGCAAAATTTTCTATTTCAAAAACACCAACAGGTCCGTTCCAAAGAATTGTTTTGGATTCCATAACCACTTTATGAAAAAGTTCCCGCGATTTTGGTCCGGCATCCAATCCTTGCCATCCATCAGGAATTTTATCGATATCGCATATTTGCGTATGTGCGTCGTTGCTAAAATCATCTGCAGCAATGACATCAACAGGAATGTGGACCTGAACACCTTTTTCTTTAGCTTTCTTTAAAATTTCAAGCGCCAATTCTTGTTTATCGTCTTCACAAATAGAATTTCCCACTTTACCTCCAAGCGCTTTAACAAACGTAAAACTCATTCCGCCTCCAAGAATTAAATGATCAACTTTGTCTAAAATATTTTCGATAATAGTTATTTTTGAAGATACTTTTGAACCTCCCAAAACCGCTAAAACAGGTTTTTCGCTGTCTTCCAATACCTTTTTGATGCTGATAATTTCTTGTGCCAATAAACTTCCGAAACATTTATTTTCAGGAAAAAATTTAGCCACAATGGTGGTGGACGCGTGTGCTCTGTGAGCCGTTCCAAATGCATCATTTACATAAACATCACCCAATTTTGAAAGCTGTTTTGCAAATGCTTCATCGCCTTTTTCTTCTTCTGGATGAAAACGCAAATTTTCAAGCAATAAAACTTCTCCCATTTTTAATTCTGCGGAAGCTTTTTCTGCTTTTTCTCCAACACATTCTGAAACAAATTTCACAGGAACCGCAAGTATTTCAGCAACTTCATCAACAATATGTTTTAAAGAATATTTGGCTTCAACACCTTTTGGCCTTCCCAAATGCGACATTAAAATAACCGCCCCGCCATCTTTTAAAATTTTATCGATTGTTGGTTTTGCAGCGGCAATTCTTGTGGCATCGGTCACCTTAAAATTTTCGTCTAACGGCACGTTAAAATCAACGCGAATCAGTGCTTTTTTATCCTTAAAATTAATGTCTTGTATTGTTTTCATCTCAAATAAATTTTATACCACAAATATAAGGGAATTTAGGTTCAGGGTTGTAGTTTTTTACGAAAGCGATTTCATTGCAGACACTTAAAAGTTAGATATTGAAATTTATAAGTTAAAAAATAAAAAAAACTTAAACGCAAATGACGCAAAAAATTACGCAAAGAGCGCTAAGCGTTTATAAATCCCTAAATTTTCTGGCTCCTTTAGATTTTTTCTTTGCTGAAAAAGTTTTACTTTCGCTTCAATGGAATTTTCAGAAATTTTAGGACAGACGCATTTGAAAAATCACCTGATGAAATCGACCGATAACGGGCGGATTTCCCATGCGCAACTATTTATTGGCAAAGAAGGCACGGGAACTTTGCCGATTGCCATTGCCTACGCCCAATATATTTTGTGCAAAGGCAGCAGCGAAGAAGATTCCTGCAAAAAAAGATGTTCAAAATTAATGCATCCCGATTTGCATTTTGCGTTTCCCGTGGCAACAAACGAATCGGTAAAAACCAGGCCGGTAAGCAATTTATTTTTGGATGAATGGCGGAGTTTTGTGGCGTTGAATCCCTACGGGAATTTGTTTGAATGGCTGCAGTCGATTGGCGTTGAAAATAAACAAGGCCAAATTGGCGTTGATGAGGCGGAAGAAATTGTAAAAGCCCTAAAACTGAAATCTTACGAAGGCGGTTTTAAAATTATGATTATTTGGATGGCTGAAAAAATGAACGCCTCCGCATCAAATAAATTATTGAAACTGTTGGAAGAACCTCCTGAAAAAACGGTATTTATTTTAGTTGCCGAAAATGAAGAACAAATTATTTCGACCATAAAATCGCGTTGCCAGGTGTTACATTTTCCATTATTGTCGGAAAATGACATCGTAAAAGGCTTGATTGAACTTGAAGGAACCGACCCGCCAATTGCAAAACAAATTGCCATTCAGGCCGATGGCGATTTTAATAAGGCGCTGCATTTATTACACAACGACACTTCTGATGAACAATTTGAACAGTGGTTTATCACCTGGGTCAGGGCCGCTTTTAAAGCGAAAGGAAATGCCGCTGTTATTCAATTATTGATTGAATGGAGTGACACGATTTCAAAAACCGGAAGGGAAACCCAAAAACGATTTTTAAACTATTGCCTGCAATTTTTCAGACAAGCGTTAATGCTCAATTACAATGCGGAATCGCTCGTGTTTTTACAACCAAAAACGCCTAATTTCAACCTGGAAAATTTTGCGCCTTTTGTGCACAGCGGCAATATTATTGAAATTGACAAAGAATTGAATGAAGCCATTTATCATATAGAACGCAACGGAAACGCCAAAATAATTTTACTCGATTTGTCGATAAAATTAACCCGCCTTTTACATATAAAAGAAGAATAACAAACGCTGAACATTATGTCTATTTTTAACAATCATTCCGCCGAAATATTGGTTTTGCTGTTTTTGATCATCACTTTTTTACAATCGGGCATCGATAAATTGACCGATTGGAAAGGAAATGTGGATTTTATCACCGGTCATTTTAAAAATTCCCCGCTTCAAAAAATGGTGCCGCTATTGTTGCTGACGGTGTTAATTTTCGAAATTGCCGCAAGTATTTTAATGCTTGTTGGCGGTTATTATCTTTTTACTGAAGGCGACGGAACTGTGGCAAAAGTTGGTTTGGAATTCGCTGCCATTACTTTAATTATGTTGTTGATCGGACAGCGATTGGCGAAAGATTATGCCGGTGCTATGTCATTGGCCGTTTATTTTATTTTAACTATTTTCGGAATCTATTTGTTGAATTAAAACCTTAATCATGAAATTATTAGGAATCGGATCTCGAATTAAACACGAGGAATTTGGATTGGGAGTGGTTACCAACGTGAGCGCCAAAGACTATTGGGTGACTTTTATCGAAAACGGATTGGAAACCATCGCCATCGACAGCAAATTTGAAGTGATTGAATGTGTTGAAGATGAAGTTGATACCGTTAGTTTTTACGATGTTGAAACTGCCTTAAAAAATATGCTAAAACAATGGTCGGATATTTCGGAAGTTGTTCATTTGGGTGACCGATGGAAAGGCGGAAAATTAATTATGGAACCCAAAGACCCGAAATTGGCCAGCAAAGAAATTCCTATTGATGTTTTTTTTCATAAAATTGTGATGGTAAGAGACCGATTGCGGGTGATGGAACAAAAAATAAATTCGAGCAAATTGGATGATTTGGATAAGGTTGATTTGCAACAATACATTACCCGAATTTATGGAAGCTTGACCACTTTCAATATTTTGTTCAAAATAAAAGAACAGCAATTTGAAGGTTCAAAATCGGAATAATTATAATTTAAACATAAAAAAAGCCGGTCTAAAAAATTAGACCGGCTTTTACATTTTTGATTGAAACTAGATAATTCCTTGATCTAGCATCGCATCTGCAACTTTGATAAAACCAGCGATATTCGCGCCTTTTACATAGTTGATATAGCCGTCATTTTCAGTTCCGTATTTAGAACAAGCTGTATGGATGGAGGACATAATTTGGTGCAATTTTGCATCAACCTCTTCTTTTGTCCAGTTTAATTTCATGGCATTTTGTGACATTTCCAATCCAGATACACCTACACCACCTGCATTTGCTGCTTTACCCGGCGCAAAAGGCAATCTGTTTTTATGAAATAAATCAACAGCCTCTGGCGTACAACCCATATTGGATACTTCAACAATATATTTTACGCCATTTTTGATCAATAATTTAGCATCCTCGCCATCCAATTCATTTTGGGTTGCGCTAGGCATTGCAATATCCACAGCAACTTCCCAAGGTTTTTTACCTGCGTAAAATTTAGCTTCCGGAAAAACTTCTGCGTAAGGAGAAACTATATCATTATTTGAAGCTCTTAGCGCCAATAAATAATCAATTTTTTCAGCATCTAAACCTCTTTCATCATAAATATAGCCGTCAGGACCAGAAATGGTCACCACTTTACCGCCAAGTTCAGTAACTTTTAGGGCAACACCCCAAGCCACATTACCAAAACCAGAAACAGAAACTGTTTTTCCTTTAAAATTGTCGTTTTGAGTTTCCAACATTTCTTTTGTGAAATAAGTTGCGCCAAAACCTGTAGCTTCAGGTCTTATCAAACTTCCTCCCCAATTTAAACCTTTACCTGTGAAAACACCTGTATTTTCAAACTGCAGTTTTTTATACATTCCGTACATAAAACCAATTTCTCTACCGCCAGTTCCAATATCTCCTGCCGGTACATCTTGACTAGGGCCAATAACACGCCATAACTCTAACATAAAGGCTTGGCAAAAACGCATAATTTCAGCATCTGATTTTCCCTTCGGATTGAAATCAGATCCTCCTTTTGCGCCGCCCATTGGCAATGTTGTTAAGGCATTTTTAAATGTTTGTTCAAATCCTAAAAATTTAAGAATACTTAGATTTACACTAGGATGAAGACGAATACCGCCTTTGTATGGTCCAATGGCATTGTTATATTGCACTCTGTGACCTAAATTAATTTGTACATTTCCTTCATCATCAACCCAAGAAACCCTAAAAGTTAAAATTCGGTCAGGTTCAACCAATCTTTCAATAATTTTAGCGGCTTCATATTGAGGGTTTTCATCATAAATTGTTTGAATCGATTCTAACACTTCGTGAACTGCTTGTAAGTATTCCTTTTCACCCGGATGTTTGGTTTCAAGGTTTGTCAATATATTTTTTACATTCATAATAATATAATTTAAACGTAGGTATAATTTATTAAATATTTAAATAATCAGGTGCAAAATTACAGATATTATATTAATTCTTAAACAAAAAAGGGGCAATAATTTTTAATTTTCGCGTTTTTCTCAAACGTTTTCGTTAAACAAAAACAAAAAGCGCAAAAAAGATCATTTTTGCGCTATAAAATGATTGGAGAATTATAGATTATAAACTTTTTGAACGGACAAGCCGAAGAAATTTCAAAACGGACCAATCACACCCTTTCCCTACATAAAACCTTCAGGAGGTTCGTCATCATTTAATTTTTTAAGTGAGTTTTGAGATTTATTAAGTACAAATCCCTCTTTAAAAATGGCTGCTTTGTTGCTTTTACCCTCAATAATTACCGTTAAAGGTTCTTTAAAATGCACGTGTCTTAAATAATCATCATCATAACTCGCCCTTTGTTTATTTAAATAGTCCAAATTGAAAAATCCATCGTCCATAAACGGGTTTATGGTCAAATAGCCCACTTTAAAAGATGTTAAATTTTGGAAAAAATGTGTTCCCTGGCTTGGATCAATCCTAAAATTATTTAGGCCGGCTTCCACAATTATTTTTGCTGATGCTATTTGGGGCCAAATCACTGGAATTCCCAACCAAGGATCGCTTGAGCCCCATCTTCCGGGTCCGACTAAAATATAGTTTTTGTCTATTTCCGCAAATTTTTTATTAATTTGTTCAACCGCCGCAGCTATCTTTCTTGTGTTTGCCGAGTTGAACGTTTCGGGTTTAATATAAACAATATCGTGAATATTCTCATAATTTCCATTTCCCAAGGCCGATTCCGAGTAAATGATAGTGTCTTCAACATTAAAATCTTCCGGAAGTGTGCTCAAAGTTTCAATGCTCTCAATAATGGGCCTGATTTGCAAAAAACTAAATTCTTTCGGTTGTCCTTTCGGAACATCCAAATTCACCGCAAACTCCATTTCAATGGGATTTCGCATTTCACGTTGTCCTATTCGCAATAAATCCTGCAATATTTCAGGTAAAGGAAAGGTGTTGTATTTTAAAATATTGTCAAAAGTAATCACCCGAATTCCATCGTGTAACACACCCGGTTTAATGATATTGTTTTGCAAATCATAGGTTGAAGCAACAAATTTTAGGGAACCGTGTTTTTCTGCATTTCTTATGGATATTTTCTTTTTGTTAACCGCTTCGCTTGTTGATGCCATATAACTGTCGGGGTTCATATCCAATCCAAAGAAATATTGCTGTGTGTCGCGTTGTGTGGAGCCCGGACTTGAAAGTTGCAGCACCTTTTTTGGATGGTAGGGCGAAAATCGAAGTGTATTTCCTCCGCCAACAATAATTTCACCCAAACCTAAAGCAATATTTGCAGTTCCTTCGTTGGGTAATTCTTGGTCAATTGGATAAAAATTAATGGAACGCGCCACTCCGGAAATGTTCGGATAATAAACATCATCATATTGTTTTCCGGTAACTTCCTGTAAAATAACCGCCATTTTATCTTCTTCAATGGTATGGGAAGTGGCTTTTAAATAGACTTTACTGTTTTGAAAAAATGCAGATGCCATCACCGATTTAATGGCGCTGGCCACCATTTCCGCCATTCTGATTTTGTCGGTGTTTGGAATCATATAAGTCGCAAATACACCTGCAAAAGGCTGATAATGTGAATCTTCCAATACGCTAGATGATCGTACTGCAATTGGTGACTTGGTAACGTTTAAGAAAACCTTAATGTCTTCCATCACCCATTTTGGCAACGGTTTTGAGTTAAATTTATTTAAAATTTCTTCATCATCATTACAATTGGCCACAAATCCAATGAGATCGTGTTTCTCCATAAACTCATCAAACACTTCCGTACTCAGCACCACGGTACGCGGTATGGAAATATTGACGTCTTTGAATTTATTGAACAATTTATGGCGTTTTAAAAAAGAATCTATAAACGCCAATCCACGTCCTTTTCCGCCCAAAGATCCTTCCCCGATTCTTGCAAAACCCAAATATTCATCATACGTGTTCTTACTGAATTTTGAAATAACGCCTCTAGATCTGTATATTCTGTAGGCTTTAATGGCCCTGATTAAAAATTCCCTAATTTCTTCAGGATCATCAAAATCTTCATATTCTACATTACTGAATAAATTGGCCAAAGGAAAAAGCGCCCTCGATCTTAACCATTTTGAATATTCGCTTCTTTTGGCGTGGTAAACTATAGAATCAAGTGTTACTGTCGTTAAAACTCTTTGAAAACTGTTTAAATCTTCCACGGTTGCCAAAACTTTCATCTGAATGGGATCCCAAAATTCAAAGGCTCCAAAAGAAAAATATTTGGTGATGTATTTTTTTATCTCCTTCCCTAATGTTTCTGAATGTTTGTATAAAAATTTTCCTTTTAACTCTAGCGCTTTTTTCTCATTATTTTGATCGGAAGATTGCACTAAAAACGGAAAATATCGCTCCAAACTTCTTACATATTTTAAAAATTCAAACCCNNGAATAAAATTTCAAGGAATCTTCCACCAGCAAAATGGCCTTCACACCAATTTGATTGATGTCTTTTTCGGCATTCATCCGGTCTTCGGTAAGTTTAATAATTGCCAAAAAAATATCGACATTCCCGTTCCAATGAAAAACAAAATCGATGATTCCGGTATTTTCACTGAGCACTTTTTTCCTTAATTCAGAAGAATAATGACTAAGTGCCGCAATGGGAATGTTTGGAAAAGCTTCTTTAATCAATTTTGAAGTTTCAAAAGCCTTGTAGTTGCCGATGTCCAGCCAAGTGATCACCAAATCTATTTTATCCGAATTCATCATCCCAATAGCTCTTTTGGCAGAGTTGGCGTGAATAAAACTTGGCGGATACCTTAAATTCAACGCCATATATTCATTAAAAATTCGCTCATCTATCCGTCCGTCTTCCTCCAACATATAAAAATCGTAGTTAGAGCAAACTATAAGCACTTTGTTAATTCTGTTTTGCATCAACTGGTTAAATGCAACCTCTTCAAACTCATAATTTTTTAAATCGGGCAGCGGATTCCTATTCATTTTTATCGGCATTTATTTTCAAATGCAAGATATCATTTTCACCTTGAATTTTAATGTTTTTCAAGATATTTATTCAATTTTATAAAAATAAAATTGTGTAAATTTGCAACCTAATTATTCTGTATAATGTTAGCTAAAGTAAAAGAACTGATTGAAGAAGTATTGGCTTTTGATACCACTTCCAAAGAGGAAATTGAATCTTTCAGAATTAAATTTTTGGGTAAAAAAGGGTTGCTCAACGATTTATTTGTTGAATTTAAAAACGTGGCGCCTGCTGAACGAAAAGATTTCGGACAAGCATTAAACACGTTGAAAGATGCGGCTCAAAACAAAGTTGACCAGTTAAAAGAGGCTTTAGAAAACTCAAGCGACGAAAAAGGAATTAATGGTGATTTAACGCGCCCTGCCGAACCAATTGAACTGGGCTCTCGCCATCCAATATCGTTGGTGAGAAACAAAATTATTGAGGTATTTTCTCGCATTGGTTTTACCGTTTCTGAAGGTCCGGAAATTGAAGATGACTGGCACAATTTTACCGCGTTGAATTTGCCAGAATACCATCCGGCACGTGATATGCAGGACACTTTTTTTATTGAAAAAAATCCGGATATTTTATTGCGCACGCATACTTCATCGGTACAGGTGCGTTATATGGAAAGCCATAAACCGCCAATTCGCACCATTTCTCCCGGACGCGTTTTTAGAAATGAAGACATTTCGGCCCGTGCGCATTGCATTTTTCACCAAGTGGAAGGTTTGTATATCGACACCGATGTTTCTTTTGCCGATTTAAAACAAACGCTGTTGTATTTCACCAAGGAAATGTTCGGGAAATCCAAAATACGCTTGCGACCTTCTTATTTTCCATTTACGGAACCAAGCGCTGAAGTTGATATTTATTGGGGCCTGGAAACGGAAACCGATTATAAAATTACCAAAGGAACTGGCTGGCTCGAAATTATGGGCTGCGGTATGGTAGATCCCAATGTGCTTAAAAACACCAATATCGACCCTGAAATTTATTCTGGCTACGCTTTTGGAATGGGTATTGAACGCATTGCGATGCTGTTGTATCAAATTCCTGATATCAGAATGTTTTATGAAAATGATGTCCGATTTTTAGAACAGTTTAAATCAGTTTACTAAGCCCCCTAACCCCCGAAGGGGGAATTAAAAAGAGTTAATTGTTCTATATAATGTTATAAATACAAAACAAACTCCCTTTCCTTAGGAAAGGGTTGGGGATAGGATAAATAATCCTGATAATACCTGTCAAATCAATGAAAAAAGACATCCAAATTCCTGAAGTTACTGAGGTCTTTATGGCCATTGTGAAAGAATACAACGACATTTTTCAGTGTGAAGATTGGAATGCCTACATCATAAATAATAAAGATGTTGATTTAGATATGGTTTTGGTGGTTTCAAAAGGTTATGATGAAAAGAAACTGACAGAAACTTCATTGTTGCGCCATAAAATTGAAAAACTTCCTGCAAAATCTTTTGCAAAAGTTGAATTGATGCAGGAAGATGTTTTAAAATTGTCCAATTTTTTTAATGTGACTTTTTTTGAAGGAAATGCGATGTTCGAAAAAAAATACCTTTTCAAAAAAGGAACCATAAAAGAAAGTGCCTTGCGAATGATCCCTTTGCTGAACAAAAAAGGTATTTTGGTAAAATAGTTTTAGTTTATTCGGCTAAAATTTTATTTTAATAGTCATATTTATAATGGTATCATATTTCTCTGTGTAACTTCGTGATCCTTTGCGTAACTCTGTGCAATAACCATCACACAGAGTTACACAAAGAGAAAAAAACAAAGATTCACAAAGTTTTATGGCCAATTAAATTTAATTCAGAATCATTCATAAATTTAAAAATTTCACACCGATTTAATATGAAATCTTCATTTCTTATAGTATTGTTTTTTTGTTTTTCAACGGCATCTGCCCAAAACATTCCTTTATACGTTGGCACTTATACAGATGAAAGCAGCGAAGGAATTTACCGTTACGATTTTAACCTGAAAACCGGTGAACTCACCAACAAAAAACTAGCTGTTGAAGCTATAAATCCATCATACATTACATTTTCATCCGATAAAAAGTTTATCTATTCGGTTGGTGAAACGGAT
Organism: Lutibacter sp.; assembly: GCA_003516285.1. GTDB lineage: Bacteria > Bacteroidota > Bacteroidia > Flavobacteriales > Flavobacteriaceae > Lutibacter. Next base: position 45,074 of record DPCK01000025.1, read on the forward strand.
GACTTTGAAGGCACAAAAAGTGGTTTTGTAAATGCCTATTCCGTTTTAAAAGACGGAACGCTTCATTTCATTAACAAAGTGAGCAGCAACGGCGCCCATCCTTGCCATATTCAATTGAATAACGACAATTCCAAAATTGCCGTTTCCAATTATACCGGCGGAACGGTTTCTGTGCATTCAGTTTCAAAAAACGGCGAAATTTCACAAGCAACGCAAGTGATTGACCATAATAAAGGAAGTGAGCAATCACACGCACATTCGGCCAAATTTTTTAAAAATAATTTGTTTATTGGCGATTTAGGTTTAAATACTTTTTCTCAATATCAATTGAATGATACCCATAAAAAATACGAATTAAAAGCCGGTTATGAAGTTGAAAATAATGCAGGTCCACGCCATTTTGAAGTTTCACAAAAAGGTAAATTTATTTATGTCATTAATGAATTGAATTCCACCATTTCTGTGTTGAAACAGCAAAAAGACAGCTACGTTTTTATTCAAAATATTACGACTTTGGATGCTAATTTTGATGGTAAAAGTTTTTGTGCCGATATTCATTTGTCTAAAGACGGACATTTTTTATATGGATCTAACCGAGGAGAAAATAGTATTGCAGTATTTAAAATAAATAACAAAAGCGGCAAAATTCAAAAAACACAAACCATAAGCACCAACGGTGATTGGCCACGCAATTTTACCTTGACGCCTAATGGAAATTATTTATTGGCTGCCAACCAAAGAAGCAAAAATATCAGTGTATTTAGCGTAAATAAAAATTCAGGAAATTTAACTTTTTTACATAGCATAGATTCGCCAACGCCATCTTGCTTGTTATTTTAGTTTTTTATTTTGAAAAAGAGGTGTTACCTGATTGTCTTTTTAATAAAATAATGAACGCCTTACAATATGCTATATTTTCAATAAATAGTTTTTTAACTTGGAATCTAAATCCTCTTTGTTAATTGGTTTTGACAGAAAATCGTCACAACCCGCTAAAAAGGCTTTTTCTTTTTCCTCGGGCGATGAATAGGCTGTTTGCGCAATTATTGGCAGGTTTGGACGAAATTCTTTTATGATTCTTGTTGCTTCGCGTCCATCCATTTTAGGCATTTTTATGTCCATTAAAACCAATTCAATCTCTGGATTGCTTTTGCACAATTCAACCGCTTCCAAGCCGTCTTTGGCGTGAATTATAATGCACGGAAACTTTAGTTTATCCTCCAGCAATATTTCCAAAACCATATAGTTCACATCTTCGTCTTCGGTAATTAAAATGGTATGTTTTTTCTCATTCACCACTTTTTCTTTTATTTTCTCATTTTCAATTTTTTGGGTCAAGTTTACCGGTTTGTAGAGTATGGTAACAAAAAAAGCGGCACCTTTTCCAAGTTCCGATACCACAGTAATTTTTCCGCCCAACAACTCCGTATTTTCTTTGGCTATGGAAAGTCCCAGTCCCAATCCACCAACTTTTTTAGACAATTCTTTTTCAGCCTGAGAAAAACGTTCAAAAATGAGTTCTTGTTTTTCCTGTTTTATGCCTATTCCGCTGTCCTTTACAAAAATCTTCAGTTCGGCGGGCTCATTGTCCTTATTTAGTTTATACCCCAATTCCACAATGCCTTCATTCGTAAATTTTAAGGCGTTTTCCAACAAATTGCTTAACACTTTATTCAGCTTGTTTTTATCGGTAAGAATGGTGCTTTCCTTATCTGAAAGTTCGTTTTCCAAAACCAAAGAAATACTCTTTTTAGTGGCTTTTATGTTAAAAATAGTAAATAATTCAAACAATAAATCATTAAGGCAAACCGGATGCTCTTCAGCCATAATTTGTTTGGTTTCCAATACAGAAATTTCCATTAGATCATCAATAATATGTAATAACTGGTGGGTGCTGTTTCTAATGATTTCAATAAACTTTTTCCTTTTTTCGTTAGACAGGTCGGGATTGTCCAATAAATCAGAAAATCCTAAAATACCATTCATTGGCGTTCGTATTTCGTGCGACATATTTTGTATAAACTCGGTTTTTAAGCGATTGCCTTCCTCAGCTTTTTCTTTGGCACTTATTAAATCAAGTAAAATTTGTCTTTTTTCGGAAATATCTTGAGTTGTGCCAATCAGTCTTTTAGGATTTCCTTGATTGTCAAATTCTAAATTACCCATTCCTTGCACCCACCTTATTCGTTTATCGCTGTTTCTTATTATACGATATTCTTTGTTGAATGATTCCTTATTTACCAAGATGTTTTTTTCAAAATATACCTCCATCATCTCTATATCTTCTGGATGAACAAAACTTTTCCATCCCTGTATATTTTTATTATATTGTTCATCAATACCAAATATTTCATTTAAAGTAGGGGAACTTTTCCAAAAACCTGTTGAAAAATCCAATACATAAGAACCTATATTGGCAATTTTTTGAGATTCGAGCAATAAATATTGAGTTTCCTTGAGTTTGTTTTCTGCATTTTTTGCCTCAGTAATATCAATAACAGAAGCAATTGACGTTCCGTAATCATCTATAATCACCGATTTTATTCGCGCTAAAATGTTTGAACCGTTCTTTCCAACCAATTCTGTTTCATCACTAAATGTTTTTTTGTTTGACCAAATAGACATTAGTTCATTTTTCAGCACCTCAACTGCTCTTTTAGAATTTGTTTTACCTAAGTGAATTTTAAGTTCTTCTACATCATTTACACCAAACAACTCCAACCCGGCTTTATTTACATTTAATATCTTTATACTTGCAATACATTCTTCAACAAAATTAGGATTTTCATCTAAATAGGTTTTTAAATCATCCGTTTCGGTTTTTTTCTCTTTTAGAATTTTTATAACTCTTGAGAAATCTTGTTCCCAAAGAGGCACTGGGTTTTGTTCAAATAAATTAATAAATCGGTCTTTACTGTCTAAAAGCAATCTGTTTTTTTCAGACAGCTCGTGGCTCAATTTCCTTAACTCAAAATTTTGGTTTTCTACTTTTTGAAAGGTTGTTTTTAGGTTTGTAATATCGGAAACCAATGCAAAAGACCCAACCATTTCATTCTTATTATTAAAAATTGGTGACGTTTTAAATAAGCAAGGCACATTTTTGCCATTTGTATTCAATAATTCAATCTCATATGATGAAGACTCGCCCTTTTTTCTAACTTCAAGTTGTTTTTTAAAAATTTCGTAATTTTTTTTATCTACAAAATCATAAATAGATTTCCCGATAACTTCAATTTCTGGACGCCCCAATATTTTACACATTTCGGTATTTACGTCAATTGTGTTAGCGTTTTCGTCAATCAACCAAAAACCTTCATTGGCGGTTTCTATAATTTTACTTACAAAATTTTCTCTTTCCTTTATGGTTTCATAAGCTTTCGTCAATTCATTTGCCGCATATTTTCGCTCTGTAATGTCTCTCCAAATACAATGAATAACTTTATTATTGGGTTCATTTTCAATGGTTGTTAATAATACTTCAACTGGGAAGTTGTCTCCATTACTTTTGGTGTGCCACCATTCAAAACGGTGAGTTCCATTTTTTAAGGAAATTTTCATCATTTCTTCCGCTTTATTAAGCGAGTCAATGCCGTCCGGCTGCAGTTTTGGAGATAATTTTGAAGGATGGGTGTTCAAAAATTCCATTTTTGTTTTATACCCAAGCATATCAACAGTTGCTTGATTACATTCCACGAAAACACCATTTTTAATGATTAATATGGCATCTCCAGATTTTTCAAAAAGATCCCGAAATTTTCGCTCGCTTTTTTCAATTTCTTTTGTTGCTTTTAAGAGTTCTTGATTTGCTATTTTTGCCGCAGTAATGTCAATTATCATTATATGCCTGGCTTTTCGGTTGTTAAATGTAATAGCGTGAGCAACAATATTGACATCAATTATTTCACCACTCTTCTTTATATGTTTCCATTCACTGGCGGAATCGTAGGTTGCCTGTTTTTCTGCTTTTATGTCATTTAATAAGGCTTCTATATCTTTAGCTGGACGAATGTCTTTTATGGTCATCGACAGGAATTCTTCCCTTGTATAATCGTAATGTTGAATAGCGGCGTTATTAACCTCGAGAAAAGCAAGTGTTTCTAAGTCGAAAATCCACATAGGTTGCGGATTGTTTAAAAACATATAACGATATTTTTCTTCGTTAACTTTTAGGGCTTCTTCCGCTTCCTTATTTTTGCTAATGTCTTCTTTGATGGCTATATAAGAAGAAATTTCACCTACTTCATTTTTAATGGGTGTTATGGTTGTTCGTTCCCAGTAAAAATTTCCATCTTTAGCTTTATTTTGAAATTCACCTTTCCATATATTTCCGGCGGTTATTGTTTGCCATAAATTACTATAAAATTCTTTTGGCTGCTTTCCTGAACTTAAAACTCTAGGGTTTTTCCCTAAAACTTCTGCAGCTGAATAACCCGTTATTTCGGTAAACTTAGGATTTGTATATTCAATATTTCCTTTATCATCAGTGATAATAACAGTATTGGCGCTTTGTTCAATTGCACTGGAGAGTTTTTTATGATCAGCTTCAGATTTTTTACGCTCAGTGATGTCTCTAAATGCGGTAACTCTAAGTGTTTTATGATTAGTGTCGGTAATGTTTCTCGCTTCTACCTCAATTGGAAATATGGATCCGTCTTTTCTTATCCCTTCTGCTTCATAAGGATGCGTTTTTTTCTTGGTCCTGTTTTTGGCAATAATCTTATGATAATACTCCGGATAAATAATTTTAGTAATATCCTTGCCCACTAAATCTTTGCGTTTGTAGCCAAACATTTTTAAAAAAGAAGCATTGCAATCAATTACAACTCCCATTTCGTGGATTAAAATTCCTTCAAATGTAAGATTCGATAATTTTTTGAATTTTTCTTCATTCTCTTGTGCAACCTGCTTTGCTATTTTTAGCGATTTAATTTTTAAATTTAATTGGGCGTCAAAAACTATTTTTTCAAGTACTTTCTCTATTTTTATGGCTATTAATTGGAGAATAATTTCAATAGTTTTCGCATCTTTTAAAGTCTTAGAGTGCATAAGGGCAATTATCCCCAAAGGTTCTTTTTCAGAATTCCATAAAGGTATGCCCATATAACTCTCAATGTTCTTTTTGGTCAAGAAATCATCTTTTGGAAAAAGATTTTTTGCATTGGCAGGATAAGCGCAAAAATTTTTATTGATGACTGTTTCACAAGGTGTATTTGCCAATTTATAAATGGTGTTGGGCAAAAAATCGCCGTTACCATAAAATGCAACAGTTTCTGCAATGGTTGGCTTCATTAATGAATATTTGTCAATTATTACATAATTAACGCCAAATAACTCAGCCAAAAAAACAGCGGTATCTTTTAGAAATTTAGAAGAATCCTTTTCATACCCTTGTTCGGAAATGAAGGCTATGGTTTCTTTAATATAATGCTGTTTAATTTTCATAGGGGTTGGGACGTTTAATTATTCTGTTCAATCCAACTTTTATTAAAGTAAATATATAAAAATAATTGAATTAAAATTAAACGAATGAGACCCTATAAATTAATAAGTTCTTTTCCAAATTCATTCACTTTATCCCAGTTGGTATATTCAATTTCAGCATCCGTATTTGTTGGTCCTTTGGTCATCCACATAATTAACTGAATCATTTTCCGATCAAAAAAGGAATATTTTTTATAGTCCAGTTTGCCCGCAAAAACTTTAACAACAGTTGGTTTCCATTCAATGGTTTTAAAAAATTTCACCACATACGGATTTGTGTCAGGATCGCTTTTTTCGGGTTTCCGGGCAACCAAGTTTACAGAGAAGAAAGCTGTTTTTATGGCGTCAAGTTTTTCCTTATTTGTGTTTATGAATTCAATTATTTTAGGGTTGTGAACGCCGTATCTAATGCTTGCGCCAATAACAAGTTTGCTGTATTTGGAGATGTCTTCGTTAAAATCGTCAATTGAAATTAAATCAATTTCTTGATTATTTTGTTGAAGCACTTCTTTAAGTTTATTGCAAATCTTCAGTGTTTGTCCGTCAACTGTTGAATATATTATTCCTATTTTAGGTGTCATTGATATTGTTTAAAATTAATTTTTATGTGAACGTTTTCAAGCTAATTTTAATGGTTGTAAATTTACAAAAGGCGCAATTGCTTTTTTATGATATATATCAACCAAAAATAGCCAAATATTTGAAATTTAATTACAAAAAAACCAGTCAATACTGACTGGTTTTAGTTTTTTTAAAGACAAGGAATAAATATTAAATTACTTTTACATTTACTGCGCTTAACCCTTTTTTACCTTCTTCAAGTTCAAATTCAACTTCGTCGCCATCACTAATTTTGTCAATTAACCCTGTAATGTGTACGAAGTAGTCTTTTTTTGAAGTTTCTTCGGTAATAAATCCAAATCCTTTAGCTTGGTTGAAGAATTTTACTGTTCCTTTTTTCATTGTTAAATAATTTATTAAAGCACTAAAGTACTAATATTTGCGCTTGTTTTTGATTTTTTTTGAGTTATTTTGAAAAAAAAAACATTCGTGGTGCAATTTGTGTCTAATCCAATACGTCTGTTAATTCTTTAAAAATTTGTTTTGGGTTTTTATTTTCATATAATATTCCATAAACAGCGTCAATAATCGGTGTTTTTGCCTTGTTTTTTTCATTGATTAAAAAGGCGCTTTTTGTGGCGTAATAACCTTCTGCAANNACTTTTCTTATAAACCGCTTCATTTCACGAACAGAATTTGACATTAAAACCGCCTGAAAATTATCTCCGTAACCCAAACCGTGCGCCATACCGGCCGCTATGGCAAAAATATTTTTAAGCATCGCGGCATATTCAGTGCCAATAATATCGTCGGATGTTTTTGTTTTTAGATAATAGCTTGACAAGTATTTGCTTAAAAGATCGGCTTTTTCAGCATCCTTACAAGCAATTGTTAAGTATGATAAACGCTCCATAGCAACTTCTTCCGCGTGACAAGGACCGGCAATAACGCCAATATTTTTAAACGGAATTTTAAAGAATTTGTTAAAATGCTCGCCAACAATCAATCCGCTTTCCGGAACTATCCCTTTGATGGCCGAAAACACAATTTTTGAAGAAAGGCTTTGTGTTATTTTATCCAATTCCTCTTTCAAAAATGCCGAAGGAATGGCAAAAATCAATATATCTCCATAGCGCACCATATCATTCATATCATTTGATAAATACAATTTATTTACATCAAGTGCCGCAGAACTTAAGTAATTTGGATTGTGTTCATTTTCCTTAATATAATCTATGGCCGTTTGATTTCGCATATACCAGCCAACCTGATCCATATTTTCACACAACATTTTCACAATGGCCGTTGCCCAACTTCCGCCGCCAAAAACGGCAATTTTAGGGTTTGTAATCATTTTTTAACCTTTTTAGAGACCAAAAGTAAAAAAAACTAACTTAAATGTGCTCCAAAAATTGTGAAACTAACATTTTAAAACCCGCTTAAATTAAATTGTTGGTTTAAATTATTAGTTTCGTACTTTTAATCCTATCCAAACCCTTTCCTTTGGAAAGGGTATTTGATTTAATTATTAGGGAGAAATATTTATTACCTTTAAACCCACTTTTAACTTTTAACTTTTAACATTAGTTGAGCGGACTTAAACGATTTTTTAAAGACACCATCATTTACGGAATTGCTGCGGTTTTGCCGAGAGTCATCAACTTTTTGCTGGTTCGCATACATACTGATGCTTTGCCGGCCAGCGATTACGCCGAAAACACCAACTTTTATATTTGGATTGCCTTGTTTACGGTGTTGTTGACCTTTGGGATGGAAACGGCTTTTTTCAGATTTTATAAGTCTGAAGAAAAAAAAGACGCGCTCATCGCCACCTCATTTATCAGTGTATTTGTTGCCGCATTATTGTTTGTGGTCATTGCTTTTTCGTTTTCCGACTTTTTTACCAATATGTTCGACTTCAGCCAAAATCCGATGCAATTCAAATTGTTTATCGGCATCTTGGCAATTGACGCGGTTTCAGTAGTTCCGTTTGCTTATTTGCGCGCCGCAAACCGACCTATAAAATACACTGCCATAAAAATGATGAATGTGGGAATCATCGTTGCCATAAACTTGCTTTTTTTGAAGTTTATTCCCGAATTAAAAGCCAGTGGCCAAAACATATCCGAATTTTTGAATACCGCTTTTGAAAGCACCAATATTGTTAATTTTATCTTTATCGCCAACCTCATCGGAAGTGCGGCTTCCTTAATTTTATTGTTGCCGTTTTTACGTAAATTTAAATGGCATTTTAATGCGGTTTTATTCAAAAAAATGCTGAATTACAGCTGGCCGATTGCAGTTGCGGGCATTGCTTACGTGATTAATGAAAATTTGGACAAATATTTAATCGGGCAAATGATGGATAAAACGGCAATGGGAATTTATTCGGCCTGTTACAAGCTGGCGATTTTTATGAATTTATACATTATGGCCTTTCGTTTGGGTGCGGAACCATTCTTTTTTAACCATTCCGACCATAAAGATGCCCGCGAAACTTATGCCCGGATTTTAAATTATTTCATCATTGTAGGTGCCTTGGTTTTTGTGGGAATTGTCGTTTTTCTTGATGTCATCAAACAACTTTTTATCAACCAGCAATATTGGGACGCCATTGTGATTGTGCCTATTGTTTTGTTGGCCAATTTGTTTTTGGGCATTTACCACAACTTGTCCGTTTGGTACAAATTAACCGACAAAACTCGTTACGGAATGCTGTTTTCCATTATTGGTGCCATCATTACCGTTATTATAAATGTGGCATTAATTCCCGTAATTGGCTATATTGCATCGGCCTGGGCAACCCTTTTGGCTTATGGAAGTATGATGGTTTTTTCTTATTTTATAGGAAACAAGCATTATCCGGTACCTTATAATTTAAAAAAATCAGGAAGTTATTTGTTGGTTTCCATCGTGCTTTCTTTTGTGTCATTTACTTATTTCAGGGAAAATTATTTGGTTTCTGTTTCCTTAATTTTGCTATTTGGAATGCTGATATTTTGGAATGAAAAAAAGGAACTTTTAGCAATCATAAAAAAATAAAAAAGCATAAAATGAAATATGTCACAACATCTTTTATCGTATTTTTTTTAAGTTTTTCATCTGTTTTTTCTCAAAACACTGCTGAAAAAAAATCGACTGCTTCCGCAAATGTTTCCTTGCTGAAAAAGGAATTTGTAATTCCCAACCTCAATGCCATCAGCCATAAAATTTGGATATATTTACCGCCGAATTACGAAAAATCTTCAAAAAAATATCCGGTAATTTATATGCACGATGCCCAAAATTTATTTGACGCGGCGACTTCCTATGCAGGAGAATGGGAAGTTGACGAAACCTTGAATAAATTGTACGAAAAAACAGGAAAAGGATTTATCGTGGTGGGCATTGAAAACGGCGGCGAAGAACGTTTAAACGAATATACGCCCTGGGAAAATGAAAAATATGGCGGCGGAAAAGGTACTATTTATATGGATTTTATCGTAAATTCCTTAAAACCTTATATTGATACCAATTACAGAACCAAAAAACAACAAAAACATACCGGATTGATTGGCAGTTCTTTGGGCGGATTGATTTCATATTATGGAGGACTAGAATATCCTAAAAGCTTCGGAAAAATTGGCGCATTGTCCACTTCGTTTTGGTTTTCTGAAGAAGTTGTACATTTCACCCAGGAAAAAGGAAATTTAAAAAACGTAAAACTATTTTTACTGGTGGGCGGAAAAGAAGGAGAAGATATGGATAAAGACACCCAAAAAATGGAAAAATTGTTGCTGAAAACAGGATTTAAATCCAATAATTTATACACAAAAATAAATCCGGAAGGCCAACATAATGAAGCTTTTTGGCGGAGTGAATTTTTAGAAGTCGTTTCCTGGCTTTATCACCTAAAATAATTGAATATAATGAAAATACAAATCACCAATAAATCGAAACACGCATTGCCAAGTTATGAAACGGATGCTTCTGCAGGAATGGATTTGCGTGCCAATATTGATGAATCTATCACCCTGAAACCATTGGAACGTACCATTGTGAAAACCGGATTGTTTATCGCGCTTCCTGTTGGCTTTGAAGCCCAGGTTCGTCCAAGAAGCGGACTGGCAGCCAAAAACGGCATTACAGTTTTAAATGCTCCGGGAACTGTTGACGCCGATTACCGAGGGGAAATTGGCGTAATCTTGGTGAATCTTTCCAATGAAAACTTTGTGATCAATGACGGCGAGCGCATTGCGCAATTGGTCATCGCCAAACACGAACGTGCCAATTGGGAAGAAGTTGCCGTTTTAAGCGAAACCAAACGCGGTGCAGGCGGATTTGGTAGCACTGGGAAATAGGCGGGAAGACGGATCCCGATAGATCGGAACAGAAGTTTCAAAAATTTAAAAGAGAATTAAACAATGAATTAATGTCAAATTAGGTCAACGTTGTTTAGGCATCGACAATCGCCAACCTGAAATTTGAAACTTGAAACCCAAAACTAAAATAATCACCCTGAGCGTTCCCGATAGCTATCGGGACGAAGGGCGTAAATCATAAATCAAAAAAATAATGATAGATATTGATGTAAAAACGTTGTTTCTTTTTTCGGCAGCCACAAATATATTTATCATTTCCCTGTTTGTCACTTATGTAAAACTTTACAAAGTAAAAAACCCCATAATTAACATTTTTTTGCTCGCAAGGGTATTGGGCATTATTTTTTTAATGATGCTTTCATTGCGTGAAGGCTTACCAAAACCCATAGGAATTATTATAAATACCACCGTAATTTTATTTGTTGTTTTTTACGAAATTTATTGCATTGCCTTTATAGAAAGAAAATTTGACTCGAAACATTTTAAACGATTTCTTCTTATTCCCTTATTTCTTTCTATTATTTTAAGTTTTTTTAGCACCGCTTCTGTAAGCAATCGAATGTCTGTTGTGTCGTTAAGCGCCGCAATTATTTATGCAGTTATTGCCTACACCCTTTTAACGGAAAAAGGGAAAACCAAGATACAGCATATTACCGGTTACCTGTTGGTTTTAATTTCTTTTGTGCTTTTAATGCGGTCATTGGGGGCGTTTTTGGGTGTTGACATTGAGATGACTTCAACAAAATATATGCTGGTAATACCGCTTGCTATTTTCTTGATTCTTAATTTTATTATTCCTTTATTGTTGCTTTTTATCTTAAAAGAAATCGATAATAAAATTATTGAGAATGACAATGTAAAACTCTTGGAATTAAACAAAAACAAAGACAAGTTTTTCTCCATTATTGCACACGATTTAAGAGGCCCGTTAGGAAGTCTCCAACAAATTGGGGAGTTGCTTTGGCTAAATAAAATTAGTGAGGAAAAAAGAGAAAAATTGACCGACGCGCTATACCAAAACAGTAAAAATACATTTTCATTATTGGATAATTTATTGAAATGGGCAAACGCAAACTCTGGGTTAATTGTTTATAAACCTTCCAAAATAAGTCTTCATAAAATTGTCCTTAATAATATACGACTTTTTAATGCCCAAGTCAGGTTGAAAAATCTCGAGTTGCGTTGTAATTTTGAACAAGAACTCTTTGTTTATGCCGATTTTGATATGATAGATACCGTTATTAGAAATCTTATCTCAAATGCCATAAAATTTACGCCTAACGGTGGAAAAATTGAAATTATTTTGGATAAAATTGATATAACCAACAATACCTGCACCATTGCCATCGTTGATAACGGCATTGGCATAAATCTCGATTCTCAATTAAAAGTTTTTGAAATAGACACCCTCATCTCTACTTTGGGAACTGACAAAGAAATAGGAACCGGATTGGGATTGAAACTTTGCAAGGAATTTTTAACGATAAACAAAGGAACAATTTGGATTGAAAACAATCAAAATAATGGAACCAGCGTTTTTGTTTCATTGCCCATCGAAAATAAATAAACGGCTAATTGGTGGCTTTTTTTATGAATTCCAAAAATACCTTTTGATTGTTTTCTAACGTTGAAGAATGTTCAAAAAACAAGGTGGTTTTGTTTAAATGGGCCTCGATTAAATAATAACTTCCTTTAAAATAAGAAGCAATCACTATCGCTTCAATCCCTTCTTTACCTGTCGATTTAATCTGATTGGGATATAACAAAACCGATTTTTCAAAAATGTCATTTGGATCAATTTCACTCAATGGAATTTTATTGATTTCATCAAAAAAAGAAGCGATATAGGCACTTTTCGGATTTGTGTACAATGCTTCGGGAGCTTTGTTTGCAATTAATTTTCCATTTCTGATCACCAAGATTTTATCAGCAAAAGAAAGTGCGTCAGTGGTATCGTGCGTTGCCACAATGCACAAAATATTTTTAGATTTCAGATACTTAAAAAGATCTCTTCGCAGTTTGTTTTTTCTGAAATTATCGATGTGGCTAAATGGCTCGTCGAGCAATAAAACTTCAGGCTCTTTGGCCATCACTTTGGCAATGGCGACACGTTGTTTTTGACCGCCGCTCAGGTTTTTGACCTTTGTTTTGGAAAACGCGGTCATATCAACCACTTTCAATAATTCTCTAATGCGTTTTTCCTTATTTTTATCCTGGCTTGAAATGTATTTTCCTATATTTTCTTCAACTGTGGTGTAGGGCATTAAATCGAAATCCTGCGGCAAGTATTTCATAAAATCCTCGCCGGGAATCAACCTGAAATTTGGGCCCAGGAGTTTTTCGTTATTCCAAGAAACAGTTCCTTTTTCAATATGCAGCAGTCCGTAAATAATTTCAAGCAAGGTGCTTTTTCCTGAGCCGCTTTCGCCAATTATGGCAATATAATCACCCTTATTGGCTTTAAAACCAATATTTTTTATGACTTCTTTTGCAGTGTACCCAAATGATATGTTTGCTACTTTTAACACGTGTTTTATTCGAATCCGATATACAACAGCGCATCTCCCTGAATAACAATTGGAGAGTGGTTTGAATTCAAAATATATCCTTCCTGTTTGTTTTTAAAAATTTTTTCAAAATCTCCAAACGGATCGGAAATACTTCCCAATTTAACCCCTTTTTCGACCTTTTGTCCAACGCTGATATAAGATCGGTACATTCCGGAATAGGTGGCTCTTATCCATCGTGAATTCCTAATAATGATTGGCGCGGGTTCTAAATTTGGTTTTGAAATTTTTGAAGAAAAATCCCTCATTCCCAAATGATGCATAATATTAATAGCGCCCTGAATCCCTGCTTTTGTGACATTTTTATCCAAACTCAATGATTTTCCGCCCTCAAAAAGCAACACTTTTTTCCCCAAATCAACCATAGATTTCCTAAATGTTTTCTCCCTGCTTTTGCTGTAAACAATAAATGGCGTGCCAAATACTTTCGCCAAATTTAAGATTTCTTCATCATTGGCATCAATTCTTAATTGAGAATAATTAAATCGTTGGGCGGCTCCAGTATGGTAATCAATACAATAATCGACTTTCGGAATCACTTTGCTCATTAAATGATAGGCAAATCTGCTTGCCAATGAGCCTTTATTAGAACCTGGAAATACCCTGTTTAAATCCCGTCCGTCCGGAAATTCTCTGTTCTGATTCAGAAAACCAAATACATTCAAAAGAGGGATACAAATAACTGTTCCTTTTTGCGGCTTATTTAAGCTCGAAGCAATAATTTGACGCACAATTTCAACCCCATTGGTTTCATCTCCGTGTATACCGGCAATTAACAACAAACAAGGCCCGTCAGAGTGTCCTCTTGAAACAATGATGGGCACTTCTATTTTGGAATGTGTGTTTAAACGGGCAATGTCCATTTTAATTTGAACCGTTTCACCATATCCAACTTTTTGATAAAGAATTTTGAAATCACTAGGCATGACGCTCAATATAATGGATTATTTTTCCGGCGATATCAACGCCAGTTGCCCCTTCAATACCTTCCAATCCGGGAGAAGAATTAACTTCTAAAATAAGCGGGCCTCGTGCAGATTGTAAAATATCTACCCCGGCAATTCCCAGTCCCATAATTCGAGCCGCTTTTAACGCTGCATTTTCTTCATCTATGGATAATTTTATCAGTTCGGCAGTTCCGCCTCTATGAAGGTTTGAACGAAATTCCCCTTCTTTACCTTGTCTTTTCATAGCNNTAGTTGGTAAATACCGTTTTTGGCAAACCCAAACCCGCTCTCGACAAAACTTGTAAACTTCTCAATTTATCTCTTGAACGCATCAAGGCCTGAGATTCAATAGCAGTAAAAACCTTCATCATTTCAAATTGGCGCACAACTGCCGTTCCGAAAAAAGTAACGGAAGCGCCAATTCTTGGGATTACGGCATCTATATCCAACAACAGTTCGTGCTTGTATCTTATGGCTGGTTTCTTTTTTTCAATAATGATATCGCATTTTGAATGATCCACCACCAACATCTCATGATTTCTGGCTCTTCCTGCTTCAACAAGTCTTTTTGTTGAGTATAAATTTGGATTTCTTGATAAAACAACAATTTTCATACGATGTGTTTTCTTAAATTTTGATCATTATATTTTTAAATGACAGATTTTTTTTTGCAGTATCTACAACAAATTTCTTCGACAGAAACTTTCTTCCCAACAACACGGGGAATTTCATAGAACCTCTTTCTGTTAGAGTTAGTTCAATGGGATGAATTTCATTAAAAATGAGAATTTCAGTTTTAATTAAATACCGATTTTCTGCAATTCCGTTGGAACTTTTTACCATTTTTTGGCTAAACTCCGTGAATGTAAAATATTTTTCGTGATATTTTTCGTGTTTAGGATCTAAAAACTGACATTTCAACACATTGTTTTCCTCTTGAATACTATGACAGTGAAAACTGGATGTATTTGCGCCTGAATCTACTTTAATATCAATATTAAACAATTCAAGTTTGGGAAAATCAACAATGTCGGTTCTGCCGAGTAAGGTTTTTACGCTGGTTTTTTTCAAAAGGAATAGGAAGGTCTAATGTTATAAAAATATTTTGAATCTTATTTTTGCAAAGCTAAACTATTATTGCCTATTAAAAAATTTTCAAAAATTTTTGTTTTTCAGGTGTTTACCTCTAAATTTTAGGTTCCTCTTTTTGAATTTTAATAATCAAAAAAAGGAAGTGAAATAAAAATTCACTTCCCTATATTTTTATGCCAATTTTTAAAAAATAAGTTTTCTAATCCTTTTTACTCATCGCGTTGATCTCATCTTTGATTTTTGTTTCCAGTTCATCAGACAATTCAGGATTGTCTTTTATCAGCACTTTCACCGCATCACGCCCTTGACCTAATTTGGTTTCGCCGTAGCTAAACCAAGAGCCGCTTTTTTTCACTATGCCCAATTCAACGCCCAAATCCAATATTTCTCCATCTTTAGAAATACCTTCACCGTACATAATATCAAATTCAGCCGTTCTAAAAGGCGGAGCCACTTTATTTTTAACCACTTTCACTTTGGTGGCATTTCCAATTACTTTTTCACCATCTTTAATTTGGGTTTTTCTTCTGATATCCAAACGGATAGATGCGTAAAATTTAAGTGCGTTTCCGCCGGTTGTTGTTTCAGGATTTCCAAACATCACGCCAATTTTATCGCGTAATTGGTTGATAAATATAACGGTACAATTTGTTTTATGGATGGTTCCTGTCAATTTACGAAGCGCTTGCGACATCAATCTCGCGTGCAATCCCATTTTAGAATCGCCCATTTCGCCTTCAATTTCACTTTTTGGCGTTAAAGCGGCCACAGAATCGATAACCACAATATCAATGGCGCCTGAACTGATTAAATTGTCGGCAATTTCTAGAGCTTGTTCCCCAAAATCGGGCTGTGAAATAATTAAATTGTCAATATCAACCCCTAAATTTTTCGCATAAAATCGGTCAAAAGCGTGTTCCGCATCAATAAATGCGGCAATTCCGCCGGCTTTTTGTGCTTCAGCTATGGCGTGCAAAGCCAAGGTGGTTTTCCCTGATGATTCCGGCCCATAAATTTCAATGACTCTTCCTCGCGGATAACCGCCAACTCCCAAAGCTATATCCAATCCCAATGAACCTGTTGAAATGGCTTCAATATCACTGATGGCAACATCGCCCATTTTCATCACTGTTCCCTTTCCGTAGGTTTTGTCTAATTTATCAAGTGCCAATTGTAAGGCCTTTAATTTCGCTGCTTTGTCTTTGTCTTCTGCCATAATAATAATAAAATGAGTTAAAATTGTTTGCTGCTAAATTATAAAAAAGTATGGTAGCTTTCATCTGTTTATAATTTATTTTTTATTGGTACAGATGNNGTTCGCTATTAATCATTCTGCTGTGTGTCAAAATTTGTTATGCTCGTTTCACCATAATAAAAAATAAGTATGAACAAAAAATACCGTTTACACCAAGTTGTTTAGTTTTGCGTATTGCAAAAGCACCACTGTTTTGGTATCGTTTATTTCCCCTTTTGATACCATTATTAAAGCAGTTTCAAAATCAATTTCAAGCACTTCAATTTCTTCGTGTTCTTCTTCCAAACCGCCACCATTGCTTATTTTCATTGCATCGCTGTATTCAGCAACAAAATAATGGATTTTTTCTGTGACGGCTCCAGGCGTTGAATACAATTCAAATATTTTTTTTGGATGGGTTATTTTAAAACCTGTTTCTTCTTCAACCTCTTTAATGATGCAAGTTTCAGGATGGTCTTTATCTAACATTCCCGCGCAAACTTCAATCATCATTCCGCTCGGGTTTCCGTTTAAAAAGCTTGGCATTCTGAATTGTTTGGTGAGAATTACCGTTTTTTTGGTGGGATTGTACAATAAAATCGCTGCGCCATCGCCACGGTCGTAGCATTCCCTGCTTTGGGTTTGCCAGCTGCCGTTGTTTGTTTGAAACTCAAAATCGACTTTATCAAGTTTGTAATGCGCGTTTGACAAATTTTTGATGCGTACAATTTTTACTTTCGGATTGTTCATTTTATTTAATTTTTTACCATCGCAATGTGCGGAATATCGTCTTCTAAATAGCCTTCGCCAACTTGGACAAATCCGTGTGATTCGTAAAACTTTTTTAAATACAATTGTGCCGATATTTTTATGGAAGTTTCCTTAAAATGTTCTTTTACGGCTTCTACAGAATGTTGAAATATGATATGGCCATAACCAAATTTTCGTTCGTTGGCAGCAACCACAACGCGGCCGATACTTGCTTTTTCAAAATAATCTCCCCCTTTAAAAATTCGGCAATAGGCCACAATTTTATCGCTTTTGAAGCCAATGACGTGCAGCGCTTTTTCATCTTTTCCGTCGATATCCTGATACACACAATTTTGTTCCACCACAAAAACTTCGGCACGCAATTGCAAAATATTGTAGAGTTCTTTGGTGGATAATTCAACAAAGGATTTTGTTATAATTTTAAGCATTTTAATCTTGTATTATAATTTCTTTTAGGTCGTTTCTATTAAATTCAGGCTGAAGATTACAATGCTGGATATTAAATTTTTCCATCAACAATTTATCAACATCTTCACAAACCAAATCAAAATCCGATAACTTAATATCTTCGTTAAATTCCAAATGCGCTTCAAAATGGCATTCGTGGTCGTTCAATTGCCAAATATGGATATGATGGATATTTTTTACCCCTGAAACTTTTTGAACTGCTTCAACAACTTCCTTAATTTTTATGTGCGAAGGCGCAAAAAGCATCAATATTTTTAAGGAATCAACTAAAATACGCCAGCTCATATAAATTAAATAGAACGAAATTAATAAGGTCAATAAAGCGTCAATCCAATAAATCTGATAATATTTCATAAGCAATCCGCCAATTAAAACCGCCACTGAAGTCAGCATATCCGATAATAAATGAAGATAAGCGCTTTTCATATTCATATTGCGTTTTGCGTCATTTTTAAGCAACAAAACACTCAATCCATTTGCCGCAATCCCTAAAATTGCCAACCAAATCACTAAGCCGCTATGTATTTCTTGAACTTCATAAAAACGTTTTATCGCTTCAATTCCCAAAAAAACACCTATCACAATTAAAGATGCCGCGTTAAAAAAAGCAGCAATTATTTCGGATCTTTTATAGCCAAATGTATACTCGAGTGTTTGCAATTTTTTACGGGTAAGCAAATTGGCCACGTAACTGATGATTAAAGAAACAACATCAGAAAAATTATGGACTGCATCAGAAATTAAGGCCAAACTTCCTGAAACAAGGCCGCCAATAATTTGCGCAACCGTAATTACTATGTTTAAAATGATAGAGAACAGTAAATTTTTTCCCGTTAATGTCGGATGGTCGTGGCTATGATATTGACCCATTTATATTTACGATTTACAATTTTTACCCTTCGTCCCGATAGCTATCGGGAACGCTGAGGGTGACGATTTTTGAATTAAGATTTGTTTTGGGTTGCAAGTTAATTGTTTAATTTTAAAATCTTTTTAACTTTTAACTTAACAAGGTATTTTATCAATTCTTGTTTGATGGCGACCCCCTTCAAATGGAGTTGATAAAAACAGTTCCACAAAACCCAAAGCTTGTTGCAAGGAAATAAAACGTGCAGGAATACTCAAAACATTGGCGTTGTTGTGTGCTCGAGCTAAAGCCACCAATTCATTGTTCCAACAAAGTGCAGCCCTAATTCCCTTGTGTTTGTTAGCTGCCATTTGTGCGCCGTTTCCGCTTCCGCAAATGGTAATTCCAAAATCTGCCTCACCGCTTTCCACTGCATTTGCAACCGGATGAATGGCATCTGGATAATCNNAACAGTGAAAAATAGTTTTGTTAATTGCATTTTTTAATGAATTGATTTACAATTACTTTATGATTAGGTCAAATTGTGAATAACTAAATACTTAAAAATGAAAACTAATTTTTGAAATTTAATTTTAATGTTGTATTGCTAAAATTGGTTTTTGATGTGCAACTATTTTTATCATTTTTTAAATTTAGTTTTAAACATTTTTTTAAGCCATTATGAACAATTTGAAATGAAATACTTATTAAAAAATGATCAATTACATCTTTTTAAACATTGTTTATAACCTATTTAATTTTATTGATTTTTAACGGGTTAAATTATGATAAACTGTTTATATCTTTTGATAAGTGCATCAGAAAAAATTTAACCAAAAAATTTATTGTACTTATCAACACACTATCATCACCATAAATAATTTTTAAATTTTTTAAAAAACTTTTTTATTATAATTATAGCTGTTGATAACATTAAAAATTAAAACTTGGGAACAATAAAATTTAAAGCGCCGGATATGATTTCAGCTTCAAAACTTCCTGTACCGACCAACTCTCCATCGGCTTGAATAAATGTTTTTTTGACGTCCAAATCTATTATTTTTAATTGAGAAGTTTTATAATTTTTAACCAATTTATGATTGGTGATATTGCCATTAAACAATCCGCCAATATTTCTTAATAGCGTTATTAAAGTAATTTTATTAATGTGAGATATATCAAAAAGTCCGTCGGCTGTATTTGCATTTTTAGTCAGTTGCATACCGCCGCCCGAATATTTGCAAATTCCAATTAATAACATCAATGTTTTTTCATTAATTTCAAGGTTATTAAATTTAACGCTCAAATTACTTTTTTTATAACTGGCGATGCTTAATAAAGCGCCTGTTAAATAAGCCAAAGCACCTAAATATTTAAATTGATGCACTTTATGCACCACATATCCGTCGAAACCAATTCCAGCTAAATTATTGAAGTAAACTGTTGAATTATTTTCATAAATATGAAGTTTTCCAATATCCTGTTTTATGGTAAATTCTTCTTTAATAGTTTGAATGGCTTTTTTATAATTGTTTGAAATTTTATACGTTTTTACCCAATCGTTCGCGGTTCCAACCGGTATAATTCCAAGTTTTATTTTTGATAAATTTATTGGATTTAAATTTAAAATTCCATTCACAATTGTATGTAAAGTCCCGTCTCCGCCCACACAAATAAATTTTGTGATACCTAGTTTTAATGCTTTTTCAATGAGTTCAAAAGAATGTTTTTTATGTTCGGTAAAACTAAAATCAAAATTGAATTGCTGTTTTTTTAATTCAGCATAAATAGGATTCCATTGCTTTTTGGCTGCGCCATTTCCTGATGTAGGATTTATAATAAAAAACCATTTAGCGCTCATAATAATCGTTTTATTTTAAGCTTGAAAAATACAAATTGTTGTTAATATAACCTTGCAATAATCAGTTTAGGGTAAAAAATCGTACTTTTGGGCGAAATAAAAGTGAAATAAACAAATGTCGAAAAGAAAAGAATTCCACAAAAAGAGAGGAAGCGAGATTAAAGATCTAACACAAAAAATATCAAAAATATTAAATCAGGTTCCTGGAAACAGTTTCAATTACCGCCAAATTTGCGCCAAATTACAAATTACGGATGCCAACGGAAAAAGCCAGATTATTAAGAATTTAGAAGAATTAAAGGCGCAAAAGCGTATCGAGGAAATAGAGCCCGGAAAATATAAAATAGCGGCGCTTTCAAAATATTATATAGGCACTATTGATGCAACTTCCAATGGAAACGGCTATTTTATTTCTGATGAATTTGACCACGATATTTATATTCCTGCACGAAATTTAAACAGGGCCTTACATAAAGATACCGTAAAAATTTATTTATACCATCGGAAAAAAAACAGTAGAGAAGAAGGCGATGTGGTTGAAATTATCAAGCGCGCTAAAACTGAATTTGTTGGGGTTTTACAACTCAGTAATAATTTTGGATTTGTAATTCCCGATGATTCAAAAATGTATTCTGATATTTTTGTTCCGAAGAATAAACTTAAAAATGCTGAACACGGCGAAAAAGTACTGGTAAAATTGGTTGATTGGCCAGAAAATTCAAAAAATCCATTTGGAGAAATTTTAGAGGTTTTAGGAAAACCCGGCGATCACGATACTGAAATTCATTCCATTCTTTTAGAATATGGCTTACCTTACAAGTTCGATGAAAAAGTGGAAAATGAAGCCGCAAAATTGCCTTTTGAAATTACCAAAGAAGAAATTGCCAAGCGCAGGGATATGCGAAAAGATCTTACGTTTACCATAGATCCAAAAGATGCAAAAGATTTTGATGATGCTTTGTCTTTTGAAATTATGGAAAACGGCAATTATGAAATAGGCATCCACATTGCCGATGTTTCCCATTATTTGCGTGAAAATACTTTTTTAGATGATGAAGCTTACAACAGGGCAACTTCGGTTTATTTGGTAGATNNTTTTCGAAATTAACAGCAAAGCACACGTCATCAATGAATGGTTTGGCCGAACAGTCACTTATTCCGATCAACGTTTTGCTTATGAAGAGGCGCAAGAAATAATTGAATCAAAAGAAGGAACAATTTCACAAGGAATTTCCATCACTGGTGAATCATATACTGTTACACCAGAAATTGTTTCCGCAGTGTTGAAAATGGATGAATTGGCAAAAATTCTTCGTAAAAAAAGATTGCAGCAAGGCGCCATCACATTTGACAGGGCAGAAGTAAAATTTATTTTGGATGAAAATTCAGAACCAACAGGCGTTTATTTTAAAGAAGCCAAAGAAGCCAATAAATTGATTGAAGAATTTATGTTGCTGGCAAACAGAAAAGTTGCCGAATTTGTGGGCAGAAAAAATGGCGTTCCTACAAAAAACACTTTTATTTATCGAGTTCACGATGAGCCAAACGTAGATAAGTTGGCAGCGCTTCAAACCATTGTCAGTAAATTTGGCTATACCAATAAAATTGACACAACCACCAAAGAATCAACCGCAGCTACATTGAATAAATTATTGAGTGATGTTCACGGAAAAGGAGAAGCAAATATGATTGAAACTTTGGCGGTAAGAACTATGAGTAAAGCGGTTTACACCACCGATAATATAGGGCATTACGGCTTGGCTTTCGATTATTACAGTCATTTTACCTCGCCTATCAGGAGGTATCCAGATGTGATGACGCATCGTTTATTGCAGCATTATTTAGCGGGCGGGAAATCTCCTAAAGCCGAAGGTTATGAAGAAAAATGCAAGCATTCTTCAGAAAGAGAACAATTGGCCACCAGTGCAGAACGTGATTCTATCAAGTATATGCAGGTTAAATATATGGAGAAACATATGGATCAAGAGTTCAAAGGGGTTATTTCCGGCGTTACTGAATGGGGAATTTATGTGGAAATTATTGAAAACGGCTGTGAAGGAATGTGCAGAATTCGTGAAATTACGGATGACTTTTACATTTTCGACGAAAAACAGTACGCTTTGGTTGGACAATCTTCCAACAATCTTTACCAGCTTGGCGACCAAGTTTTAATTAAAGTAAAGCATACCGATTTAGAACGCAAGCATTTGGATTTCACATTATTGGAAAAGATTAATAAATAATTAACAACAAATAGACAATTTTTGTTTCCGATGTTGGTTATTAACAAAAATGATTTTCTTATGAAAAAATTGACTTTATTCTTTATGTTGTTTTCCGCAATTGTATTTTCGCAGGAACCTATCACCACAAAGTTGGGAGATTTTAACACCGTAAAAGTGTACAATGGTTTGACCGTTGAACTGCAAAAATCAACCAGTTCAAAAATCGAAATTTCAGGATCCCAGGCAAAAGATGTTTCCGTTACCAATTCAAACGGAACCTTAAAAATTCGTTTAAAATTCCCAAAAGGATTTGTTGCTGAAAACATAAAAATAGTGCTTTATTATGACAAGGATATTTTGGTTTTAGATGCAAATGAAGGCGCATCAATTATTTCGGAGGAAACAATAAAACAACAACATCTGGAAGTGAGAACCCAGGAAGGCGCAAAAATTGATTTGGAGATTGACATAAAATATTTGATGGTAAAAAGTGTTTCAGGTGGATTAATTTACCTGAGTGGGGAAGCTGAAAATCAAACCATTGAAGCCACAACAGGCGGTTTTTACAGCGGTTTTGAATTGCAAAGCAAACAAGCAATTGTGATGTCATCTTCAGGAGCCACTGTTGAAGTTAAAGCTTCAGAATTGTTGGATGCAAGTGTTCGTTTTGGAGGTTCAATTTATTACAAAGGAACCCCTGAAGTTCTAAAAACCAAAATAACCATTGGCGGTACCATTAAAGATAAAAATTAATGATGGTTTTGAATTAATTACTATCTTTGTATCTCTAAAATTTTAAAATTATGAATGCATTATATATATTTTTAGGAATGGTTGGCCCTTGGCAATGGATAATTATTGGTTTGGCAATCTTGTTATTGTTTGGAGGAAAAAAATTACCTGAGTTAATGAAAGGTCTTGGCGGTGGCATAAAAGAGTTTAAAAAAGCAACCAAAGACGACGTTAACGAAGATAAAAAAGAAGAAGAAGAAAAAAAGTAAATTTATATTTATAGTAAGAAAAACCCGTGCATTGCACGGGTTTTTTTGTTTCAAAAAATCTTATTTTTTAGGTTTCTTTACAATACCCTTTTCAACATTTGATTTTTTCATAGCTTCCCCAATAACGTTTGAAGCGGTGAATGAAGCCACCATATTGTTTAACATATCACTGCCGGCTTGCGGCGAATTTGGCAATAATATCAGATTTGAATTTACGTGTTCTCCAATGCTTTGAAGTGTGTCATAATGCTGTGTAACCACAATTAAAGCAGATGCTTCCTGTGAGTTGATGCCAACATTGTTCAACACATCAACAGATTCTTCCAAACCTCGTGCAATTTCCCTGCGTTGATCTGCAATTCCCCTTCCCTGCAAGCGCTTGCTTTCCGCTTCTGCTTTTGCTCGTTCCACAATTAAAATACGTTGTGCGTCACCTTCGTGTTGTGCAGCAATTTTTTCACGTTCAGCAGCATTGATGCGGTTCATTGCGTCTTTAACTTTTTGATCTGGGTCAATATCAGTCACCAATGCTTTTACAATATCATAGCCATAATTGAGCATCGCTTCTTTTAATTCGCGTTGGATGGCGTGTGCAATATCATCTTTTTTCTCAAAAACATCGTCTAAAATCATTTTTGGAACTTCGGCCCTCACCACATCAAACATAAAAGCGGTAATTTGTTCGTGCGGATTTTGCAATCTGTAAAAAGCATCATAAACCTTATCCTGCAAAATTTGAAACTGGACAGAAATTTTTAAATGCACAAAAACATCATCTTTTGTTTTTGTTTCNNCTTTGAAATTTTCCAAAACGTTCAATAATGGCATTTGTTTGTTGTTTTACCGTAAATAAACCTGATAAAATAAGCAACAACACGATAAAAATAGCAATATACATTCCAATCATTTTAATTTTTTT